>CALBHK010000088.1 GCA_937894565.1 uncultured Chlamydiae bacterium | reverse complement strand
TTTTTCTGTCAGATCGCCTTGTTTGCGTAGCAAACGGGGGGATCTGAATAGTTACCTAATTTTTTTCGTTGATTTAGATTGTAATGAAATTGCCAAAGCCGCTTCCATTGATCCTCAATAGCTTCTAATGCAAGACTATCAAATTCTTGTTTTTGTTTTTTAAATTTAGTGGTGAGAATAAGAAGATTTTCTTTTATTAATGAATGATTACTCACACGAGTAATGAGTTCGAAAAGCAGTTCACAGAAAGTAGGGTCCAGTTTGGTTTCTATGATCCTTTTGCAGGCACCATCAAATGCTAAACGAAAATCTGGGATATCTTCTGGTAGGTAAATCGTCATGGGGTATTTCCTGTATTGCCTATAAGGTTATTGCTGGTTTTTTGTAAAACACGCGATATGTGTTCTTTACTGAAGTGAGCGTATCTTTTCGTCATGGCAGGGGAACGGTGTCCCAAAATTTCCATGAGTTCGCCTTGAGTTGCACCATTCATCGCGAGGTGGGAGGCGCAGGTATGTCTTAAATCGTGATATTTAAAATTCTTAACCCCGGCTTCCTTAATAGCTTTTTGAAAAGCTTTCCTAATTATAGAGGGAGGGTGTCTCTTTTTAGGATCTTTTGAAGGAAACAAAAAATCTTCTGGTGATTTGGGGCAATCTAAACTTTTTAAATAATAGGCTAATTGAGTAGGGAGTGGAACAACCCTTCGATCGCCATTTTTAGTAGTCTCTAAAGTAATGAATCCATTTTCAAAATCTATATGCTTCCATTGAAGATCAACGGTTTCTCCAAAGCGCAGCCCCAATGAAGCGGCAATTAGAACCATGCCATATAGATGAGGGTTGCTGCTCTTTTTAGAGCATTCTAAAAGATTATGCAGCTCATCACGACTCAGAAAGCGATTTCTTCCTACGTTTTCTTTAAGCTTTGAAACTCGTTTGAATGGATTTTCGTTAATCCACTGCCATTCTTGAAATGCAAGTGTAAAGGCCCTACTAAGGCTTGAAAAGTATCTATTTACTGTGGAGTTTGTGCGTAGTGTCTTACGAGAAGTCATTTCCTGAAGCAATTCTTCTTTTGCTTCTGCAAGAAGAGAAGGGGTGATCTCGATGAGGGTTCTTTTTCCATAATGGTCTTTCCACCAATTGAGGTGGGGTGTTTGATCCTTTAGGCGTCTAGGATGTTTATTGAGGTGAAGACGAATGTATTGATCAATTAAATCGGAGAGGGTGTATTTACGGGCTTTGTTGTCCGGTACATGCCTTCCTTCAAGGATTGCGCTTTCTGTTTTTCTTACCCAATTTTTCGCTTCGGTAAGTGTAGGAAAGGATTCTCTAAGCGATTTGGCATTTTTGCGTCTGACCTCAGCATGATAAGTGGTTGATCCGTCTTTCTTATCATATCTGCGAATACATCTGATGTTATCTGAATTCCTCATGGCCTTACCGCACTACTTTGAACAGGTTAAAAGAATATGGAATTAAAGAGAATAGGATTTGTAATCCGATGCTCCAGTTTGTTCTTATCTGTTCTAGAAGGTTATTTTTAAGGCTTGGGTAGTTGATTTTACGCATTTTTTCCGCATTTGAGAAAAAAATTGACACATTTTTGATGAATGGGGACAAGGTTAAAAAGTTGATCTGATAAAAGAGCGATGCTGGTTGATTCCAGTCATTTGCGTAAAAATTGCGGGAAATCTTACAAAGATTATGATTTTGCATAAGCACCTCTGATTACAAGTTAATGTTTCAGAGTTACTTAAGAAAGTGGGGCAACCTGGACTTGAACCAGGGACCAACGGGTTATGAGTCCGTCATCTTACTAAACATCGCAGTACATAGCTGTTTAATACAGACCTATTGTACTGGAGGAATTGCAATTTGATCAACTGTGTTGTTTAGTCTCATTCCGTTATGTTTAGCTGGCGTGTGTGCATCCGGTGTGCATTGAGCTTTCTCGTACAGAGTGAGATATTTGGAAATCACCTTTACACAACAAAACAAATCATTGATCCTCTCTGCGAATTGGGCTAATATTGCTGTATTATTTATAAGGATGGAAAATGGCAGAACGAATTTCGGATGCAGATAGAGAAGTCATTAAATCAGAAGACTTTTCGAAAAAGTCATTGGAAGGCCTTGTTTTCACTTCTTGCTCTTTCAATAGCTGCAATTTCTCTGAATCTATCCTGCGTAATGCGAAGTTTTGCGCTTGTACTTTTGTTAATTGCAACTTGAGTCTTTCAAAATTAGATGGTTGCCGTTTTCATGATGTTTGTTTTGTGGATTGCAAGATTGTTGGTGCAGAATTTTTTAAGTGCGATAAAACGTTTTTCTCAGCTTCATTCAAAAATTGTTTGTTACAGTATTGCAATTTTTCGGATCTCAATATGAAGGATGTTTCCTTTAAAGGGAGTAAGCTGAAAGAGAGTCATTTTACCAACACCTCTTTAAATGGTGCTGATTTTTCCGATGTCGACCTATAGTGGATCCCAAAGTCAAGACAGCTGATCGGTCAATTTAAGTTACATCTGTTGCCATTTATT
>CALBHK010000087.1 GCA_937894565.1 uncultured Chlamydiae bacterium | reverse complement strand
AGGGACTTTTAATGATTTAACCTCTGTAACAAGAGATCTTAATCTTGGGGAAACGGAAGCTGTTTTGCAAATGACAGAGAGAATCACATATCTTTTTAATGTGGTAGGCATTAAAACGCTCAATCTCTACGGAGAAAGCCGGGGAGGAGCTATTGTGGGCAATGCTTTAAGTCGATTACCTAATGATATCAAAAATAAAATCAATGTGGTGACGCAGGGCTCAGCCTCTATTTTCTCAAATGATGGGTTTAAATCCTTACATCACTATATAGATACAAAAGATCGAGTGCCTTGGTTGGCTAATTCCTTAACTCTTGATGGTGCGAGTCGCTTTGGATATGGCGCAGATTGGATCACATTTCAAGAGAATCCTAATTCCACCTGGAAGACGGCACATGATTTTTCTGGATCCCATTCTATTTATGTGCAAAACTACATAAGTTGGGGTAAAGATTATAAAGGCAGAGTAAAATAATGAAGAAAATTATATGGTTTACGTTTTGGGGCTTAATGATGAGTTCATTTACAGATACAGAGCCGGTTATGTATGGAAATCATCTTCAACAATTGGTTTTTAAAGATGTTAATAAAGTGTTAGAGCGTTTTTCTAAGCAATATGAGCTGGTTGTCAACGGTTCTGGAGGAGCTTTTTGTGAGGATATAGAGCAAGTTATGCTTGCTCTGCATATTCAGAAGTATGTAGGTATTGAGGAATCTCGTAAAATTTATATAGAGTTGTTAGAGGCTATGGTTAATCAATTGAATAAAAATAAAGAATTAAGGCCTTATTTAAGAGAGTATCCCACCACTTATGCACCAATTCAATTAACAATTAATTTTGTTGCTAAAGAAACGCGTTATCCTCCTAAAGAATATGTGCATTTTGTTTTTAAAAACCAAGCAGACATACTATTTTTTAATAATTATGAGAACAATAAATTAGAAACAATACACACTGAACCTTTTAAAGAGTCACTTCAAATCATTCACCAAGAAAAAATAAGGAAGTTATGAAACCCATTCTTTTAATCCTAGGAGTCTTCGTTCTTGTTTTGCTTCTCACTTCCATGTCTTTTTCTAAGCCCTATAATCTTTCTAGTGAAGCAAAAAAAAGGTTTCTTAAAGAAGCAAAAATACTGAGTCAAAAGCATCATTTGGATTTTTTAATGATTGGGAGCGCGCGTATATTGGAAGATTATGACCCTCATATTGTCTTTACATTGAGCATGAAGACAGGGCGCGCGCTGACAAAAGAAGAGGTGAAGGAATTAATCAAGCCACTGCTGCAAGATTTTTGGAAAGTGTTGCATTCAGATCCTATT
>CALBHK010000086.1 GCA_937894565.1 uncultured Chlamydiae bacterium | reverse complement strand
GCTCTTGATAAAGTAGGCATGCGGGGCTCCAGAACAGCTAATTTAGCTTTTGATGGGGTAGAGGTTCCTGCAAAAAATATTTTGGGGCCAAAAGGCGGCGGTCTAAAGGTCTGTCTAACAGTTTTGGATTATGGAAGGACAACTTTTGGGGCCAGTTGCACAGGCACAGCTAAATATTTAACGCAAAGAGCGATTGAATATTCTAAAACCCGTCATCAATTTCATCGGCCGCTTGCTTCTTTTGGACTAGTCAAACAGATGATTGCCCACATGGGAGCTTATACTTATGCGATGGAGGCTACCACTTATTTAACTGCGGGGCTTTTGGACAAGGGAAAAGAGGATATTATGCTGGAAGCGGCTATTTTAAAAGTATTTACAAGTGAATCCCTTTGGAAGATCCTCTATAATACAATGCAAATTTTTGGAGGACGCTCTTTTTTTACAGATGAGCCTTTTGAACGGATTATGAGAGATATCCGCCTCAATATGATTGGAGAGGGATCTAATGAAGTTCTTAAAGTTTTTGTGGCGGTGGTAGGCATACGGGATGTAGGGATGAATTTAAAAGAATTGGCCCTTGCGTTTAAAGAATTTAATTATAAAAAGATGGGAGTGGGATTTAAACGTTTATTAAATAGATTAAAGCTGCCTGCATTTAACGGTGTGGCCCATTTTGAAAAAGAGAGCCGTGAGTTGTCTATTGCAGTGCGCCGTTTTGGGATTGGGATTGTGCGCTTATTAGCCGTTTACAAAGAAGAGGTAGTAGAAAAGCAGCTGGAATTAGAAAGAGTATACATAGCTGTTTGTGCGCTTTATACAATCAGCGCTGTTTTAGGAAAAATTCAAATGCGCGTGCAAGCGCAATCAGCAGATCATTGTGAAATAGAAACGGCTAAACTCTATTGCAGACTGGCTTTTGATGATTTTGATACAGCCTGGAAATCTCTTTTTTCCAAGAAAGACCACAAAATAGAGTCTTTAGCAGAAGAGCTCACAAGGTAATTATGAATCATTTGCTGGATTTAACACATCGTTTGAGCTGTGAAGAAGAGCGCCTGCGTAAAGGGGGTGAAGAGCGCGGCCATTTGCGCCAAAAACAATTGGGAAGGTTATTTGTCAGAAAGAGGTTAGAGCTTTTATTGGATCCTCAGAGTTCTTTTATGGAACTTGGCCTTTGGGCGGCCTATCAGATGTATCCTCAATGGGGAGATTTGCCGGCAGCAGGAGTTATATGCGGCATTGGAAGTGTGAATGGGCGTAAAATGATGATCATTGCCAATGATGCGACAGTAAAAGCAGGAGCACTTTTTCCTCAGTCGGTTAAAAAAGTATTACGTGCGCAGAGAATTGCCTTTGAAAATCGATTGCCGGTGATTTTTTTAGTAGACTCTTCAGGAGTTTTTCTTCCCCTGCAGGATGAAATTTTTCCCGATGAGGATGATTTTGGACGCATTTTTCGCAACAATGCCATCTTTTCTGCCTCTGGCATTCCCCAATATGCTGCCATCATGGGAAATTGCATTGCGGGAGGGGGCTATCTTCCTGTTTTATGTGATACTTTATTAATGACTGAGGGAAGCGGTCTTTATTTAGCAGGGCCTGCCTTAGTCAAAGCAGCCATTGGACAGGATGTCGAAGCTGAAGTTCTCGGCGGCGCTAAAATGCATGCTCAAATTAGCGGGACCATAGATTTTCGTGAAAAAGATGACCCGAGTTGCATTCAAAGATTGCGTTCACTCGCTGAACTTTTAGTGGAAGATAAGCAATTAGCAAAAAGAGCGCTGGAGAGCCAGCGCGAAGTAGCTTGGATTTATGAGATTATAGATAAAGCGGACAAAGAAGCACAGGGTCAATATGATGTGAGGGATGTATTAGAGTGCATATTAGATAAAAATAGCCTTCATGAGTACAAAAAGGAATATGGGCCAACGCTTGTGACGGGTTATGCTCATATAGGTGGTATGTCTGTAGGATTCGTGGCAAGTCAACGCAAACCTGTAGAAACGGGCAGAGGCGAGCGGCAAATTGGCGGAGTGATTTATGCAGATAGCGCCGATAAAGCAGCTCGTTTTATTATGGATTGTAACCAAAAAAAAATCCCCATTCTTTTTTTTCAGGATGTGGTAGGGTTTATGGTGGGCAAAGAAGCGGAAGAATCGGGCATTATTCGCAGCGGAGCGAAACTGGTAAACGCGCTGAGTAACAGCATTGTTCCGAAAATCACCCTTATCATGGGGCATTCATTTGGAGCGGGTAATTATGCTCTCTGTGGAAAAGCCTATGATCCGCGCTTTATTTTTGCCTGGCCTAATGCTTCTTATGCCGTGATGGGAGCTCAGCAGGCGGCCGATACATTATTTCAGATCCAAAAAAATGCAATGGGAAAGGATTGGAATGCTATTGAAGCAGAAGAGCATAAGCAAGAGGTTAAGATGCGCTATAAGCAGCAGATGGATATTCGCTATGGAGCTGCAAGAGGCTGGGTAGATGGGATTATAGCGCCCCATGAAACGCGTTCTGTTCTTATCGATGCTGTGGAAATCTGCTATAGAGTAGATTTTACAGCCACTCATTTTCACACAGGTGTCATACAAGTATAAACTAAGGAATTATTATGTGTTTCTCTTCTACAGCAAGTTTTACTGCTGCAGCTGTTCTGGCAGTCATTGGCTCTATAGCCATTAGTCAGGCACGTCCCAGACAGTATTTATTGGCAGTTATTCCTCTTTTATTTAGCTTGCAGCAAATATCTGAGGGCATTCTTTGGTTGGATGTTAAAGGGGATGTTCCTTTTTTTTATACTATGTTCAGCCGCTTTATTTATTTGTTTTTTGCTTATCTATTTTGGCCCGTATGGGGGCCTTTATCTATTTTTATAAACGAGAAGGAGTTATGGAGAAAAAAAATAATCCTCTGGTGTCTAGGAGGAGGCGTTATTATCTCGCTTTTTAATTTAATCTCGGGCTATCAAGTGACTCCTGAGGCAACTCTTGTAGATGGACATTTTGTTTATGGAGAAATAGGAAGTCTTTTTAAATGGATTTATCTTATTGCCGTGCTACTGCCCCTATTTGTTTGTTCTATGCGTTTGCTTTGGATCTTTGGTCTTTACATCGCTTTACTGTTTTTTATTTCAAATTACTATTTTTCTTCTGCTTTCACCTCTATTTGGTGCTTTTTTACTGCAATAGGAAGCGTGTTTATTTTAGTTTCTATTCTGTATGAAAACCTGAGGTTGAAGAAAGTGTAGCTCTTTATTATAAATTAATTAGATATTAATATTTTTGTTGTAGCCTTCTGCAGTTCTCAAAACTAAAATATAGGGAGATTTTGTGAGTTGTTCAAAAATATTTAATACGTCTAATTTAATGGCTACTTTGATCGTGGCAGCATCGACTGCTGGTGTAGTTAAGTTGGGACTGACTGCTTTTGCAGCGGGTGGCGCTGCGGCTATGGTCTCTGTTGGGTTGGCAGTTTCTGCTATTGCCCTTGTTGCTTTATCATGCTACGCAATCAAAATTGCAGTAGAGGTTGCAAAGCGTGGTGAAAAAGACAGAACAGCATGTATGTATTTAACTGAATTTGTATTTCCTGTCGCAGCCTGTGTTCTATGCCTTGGAGCTTGTTTGGCGAGTGTTTGTTGTTGCTTTGCATGTTGTTTTGCCAGTGCGTGTCAAAAAAAACAAGAGAATTAACAGAATATTGTAAATTAATATAACAAAGATCTATTACACTTACGCTTTAACTGATTTAGTTAGAGCGTATTTTTTTTTGCATGAGGCAGTCGATTGAAATCTCACTCTACGTAGACAAAGAACAGAAGAAGAGCAGGATAGGCAGGCATAAACACCCAAGCTAACTCAAAAAATTCAAGGAAAAAAAGAATAACAGGATAGACAGGCATACGCATCAGGCTAACTCTTGCAGT
>CALBHK010000085.1 GCA_937894565.1 uncultured Chlamydiae bacterium | reverse complement strand
AATGCTATTGAATGAGGTTGAATGACATTCAGTTGAAGGTGGTTGAATGCTATTGGTTTCAATGATCTTTTCTTTAAAGTGTTGCTCGTTTTCCTTGCGATAATAAACATCCTCTTCTTGGATAATTTCATCCAAAAAAGAGGTTATATCTGCTTTCTTTAAAGACCGCTTTCCGCTCATAGAGCCTCAATCTCGTCAATGAACTTCAAATAAGCATCACCAGCCTTGGATGCTTTTTGATCGTAAATGAGTTGTTTCTTAACGATTGCTCTTTTTATTAGTGAGTCGGTTGGGATGCCTTCAAAAATGCGGATATTAGGAAATCCCTGTTTAATGGCTTCCAGATAATCAATGTTGTTAAATCGCCTGTCCAGTTGGGTAGGTAGAATGCCAGTGATGTTTCTTTTTAGTTCCCAAAACTCCTCAATGATTTCCTTTTGTTTCAAAACATATTGGATATTAGAGATACAAAAAGGATCTAAGGTAATGGGTATGACCCAATTATCACAAAAGAGCATTGAGTTTAGAAGAACCAAGGACATTGCTGGACCGCTATCAATAATCAAATAATCGTATTTTAAGCCACCAGAGTCCGCCTCTTTTTTCATTCTTAAATTGAGTGTTTCCTCTCGTCTTGGAAATGAACTCATTTTAACATCAGCATCAGCCAGTCGTCTTGATGCTATAACTACATCAATTTCGCCCGTTGAAGTTAGAACCTTGTTGATTGCTTCTTCCAAAGGAGTGCCCTCAACCAAGAAGTCAAAATAGTCCGCTTTTGATGAAGAAAATTTCAGCCCAAATTGAGTCTTGATAGACCCCGTTGGATCGGTCTCTAAAAGCAGTATTCGGGCTTCTGGATGTTTTTTCTTTAACCCTGTGGCTAATGCTATTGCCGAGGTTGTCTTTGAAACACCGCCCTTTAAAGAGACGACAAGATATTTTTTCATCATAACCTCCAAAGAAATTGTTCTCTTTATTCCCTAAAATAGCAAAAAATTTTTATTATTCCTTGTGTCATTTGGCTTTTTGTTTCTTCATAACTCCTAAATCAAAATCTCGGCGGTCAATTCTGTTTTTTCCTTTATTCACAGCCATTCCAAAAGATTTTGGCATTAGCAGTGCCAGTCAAAATTAGGTGTTTTTTCTTACTACCGCCGAGATTTTTCAGTTTTAAAGCCCACCATCTCCAAGTTTCTACGAAAGATGGATGGGCTAAAAACACAAAACAAAGGAGTTTTGAAAATGAAAAAAAAGACCTCAAACACAACAGAACAAAATCAATCTTCTGTGCTTCAATTCAGTTCCATTAGGAAAACGAAGAACGGTTCTTATGCGGTATGGATTGGAAAAAATGTCTTATTCCTACATCCCAACCTTTTAAAGGCTGTGGATAAAAATTCAAAGGCTTCCTAACAGGAAGCCAAGGAGCCAAAAATGCTATTCACATTTCCAAAAACAAGAATAAAAAACATTTATTATTCAAAACCAAAAGCCTCGTTCGTGATTGAACTTGAAAATAAAATCTTCATTCAAATCACAAAAAAGGAACTTAAAAACTTGCTACAAGTAGCAGAAGGGTAGGATTTATGAGCATAGACTATCAATTTATCACCGAAAAACTATCAACAGTTATATGGCACTCGGCTTTGTTGATTAGTGTCGTTGGAGTATTGAAATTATTTTTAACTCAATACTTTCTCTACAAAATAACTCTGTCTAAAAAGAGCGAAATAAAAGTTTTTAAAGATGGCAAGTCGGCTTCATTTTCAAACTATGAAGATGTGCCTGAAAAAGTCATAAACATTTACAAGAATGCGGAAGAAATAAATCCCGATTACTTTGATAAGGCTGGCTAAAACCAGCCGTTTTTTGTCTCTCACTCACAAAAACACCTCTCTAAACAAATTGGTCAACAGAAGACCGTTGATAAGTTTGACAGGTAAAAACTCCATACTGTCCAAATCATTACAGGTGAAAATTATTTCATTTTCGGTTACTCTGCTTAACGAAATTTTATAAACAATATATAAACAATAAAAAGGTAGGTTCAAAATGGGGAATGTACTGAATTTTGTGTAACCAGTTTTTAAAACTTGAACTAGACTTAGATTTAGTTCAAGGAAGGACTGGTAAAAAATGGAAACAGAAAAAAGATTATTCGACGTATCAAAAGTTGAAGAAAAATTAAAACACATAAAGTCGTTGTCGGATTTAACGGGCCCCAATGGCGTCATTCAAGAAATAATCAAATCAACCGTCGAACGTATTTTAAAAGCAGAACAAGAAGCGCATCTTGGTTTCGAACCTCATGAGATCACTGATCAGCCGAAAGATAATTATCGCAATGGTTATTCTAAAAAAACGGTTAAAACATCTTCTGGTGAAGTTGAGATTGAAGTGCCTCGTGATCGCAAGGGAACTTTTGAACCTCAATTTATTCAAAAGCATCAAAGTTTTGATCCTGATCTCGAAGCTCGGGTTACCAGCATGTACGCCAGAGGCATGAGTGTTCGTGATATTGGCCAGCAGTTACAGGAGTTCTACGGCACTGAAGTTTCACCTGCACTTATTTCAAAAATTACGGACAAAGTTCTAGAGGGCGTAACGCAATGGCAAACGCGTCCACTTGAAGACGTGTACCCAGTAGTTTTTATGGATGCAATTCATTACAAAGTTCGTGTTGATGCGAAAGTAATTTCAAAAGCGGCCTACACTTGCCTTGGAATTAATTTACAGGGTCAGACGGATATTTTAGGAATTTGGTTATCAGAAAATGAAGGGGCCCACTTTTGGCAGGCGGTATTAACTGATTTAAAAGCCCGTGGTGTGAAAGATATCCTGATCGCCTGTGTTGATGGGCTTAAAGGATTTCCTGACGCCATTACGGCGGTATTTCCGCAAACGATGATTCAGCTTTGTATCGTTCATCAAATTAGAACAGCTCTTCGCTATATGGCTTCAAAACACCATAAAGAATTTGTTAAAGACATGAAGGAAATTTATCGCGCTTCCAATTTAGAAAATGCTGAAGTTGCGCTTAAAAACCTAACGACCAAATGGGGTTCTCAGTATCCAATGGCTGTCCAAGGATGGAATGTTCATTGGAAAGAACTTTCAACTTATTTTGCATTTCCAGTTGAAATCAGAAAAATGATTTACACGACAAATGCCGTCGAAGCTGTTCATCGACAATTTCGAAAACTAACAAAAACAAAGGGGGCTTTTCCAACTGACGATTCACTTAAAAAAATGCTTTATCTTGCAACACTTGACTTGAAGGGGGCCTTTCGTGGTAAGTCAGGATGGCCGATGATGCTGGGGCAGTTGCAGATCTTATTCGAAGACCGCATTCCAAAAAATGCGATCTAAATCGGCCTCGAGCCATTTTTTCAAAATGGCTGAGGAAAAATTAACTCGACTGGTTTACACAAAAAATTTTACATTCTCACGCTACCGTCTCTTTCTTAAAATTTACCGATGAACCCCTGTGGTCCGATCTATTAAACTTTACAGATAACAATATCTTCATAAAACCTTACCTATAGATCAATTCATATATTTTGCAATATCAGAGCGCAAAAAAATACCTCTGAGCAAAGCTGGGTTTTTTGACATCTTGTGAAGTTTATTCCTTGTCAACTTCTCCAGGTCAGTCAGGTTTGTGGCTTGATGACTCTTGAGTTCTTGATTCTTTAAATGATTCCAAATCTTTTCATCTGGATTTAGCTCTGGTGAGCGCGATGGAAGATAGAAAACATGCAGCCGCTTTTGGCTGGCAACAAAAGCCTTCGTCATTTTTGAAACGTGGGGCTTGGCTTGATCCATTATAACAACAACATGCCTGCGAGGATGATGTTTCAACATCTGGGCTAAAAAATTAATAATTTCCTGGGATTTAAATCTGCCTCGTCGAAGATTAAAAATTAAAC
>CALBHK010000084.1 GCA_937894565.1 uncultured Chlamydiae bacterium | reverse complement strand
GACGTGTGCTCTTCCGATCTGGCGTTTTTTTCTTTGGTGAAGCGCAATTGAGCGCTTATCAGAGCTGTTTGAGCGCCTTGCCCTCTTGCTTCTAGAATCGTATTGAAATAAGATAAGAACATGAGTTTTGGGTTTATGGATATCTTACTTTAGATTAGTATTTGCATATTCCATAATCTTGTATAAGGTTCATTTGTTTGAAGAAGAGCATTATGGGAGCCGTTGGCCACAATCCGTCCCTTTTCAAGCATTAAAATGCGATCCATTGTGCGAAGGGTGGATAGACGGTGGGCTATCGCTATCACAGTTCGCCCCTTCATTAGTTCATCAAAACCTTTTTGAATAAGAGCTTCGGATTCAGAATCAAGAGACGCTGTTGCTTCATCTAAAATAATAATTTTTGAGTCCTTTAAAAAAGCACGAGCGATAGCAAGTCTTGCTCTTTCGCCACCCGATAGTTTACCCCCCTTCACCCCAATTACTGTATCAAGCCCCTGTGGTAATTTTCTTACATAGTCAGCAAATTGAGCGCGTTCTAGAATGTGCCAAATTTTATCATCTGTCACTTTGCTGCACCCATAAGCAACATTTTCACGGATGGATCGGTGAAAAAGTGGAATCGTTTGGGAGACTTCAGAAATACTCTCGGTCAAGAATTTAAGATCTATTTCTTCTAGACGAATGCCACCAAGATGTATTTCTCCCGAAGTTGCTTTATATATGCCTCGCAAAAGTTTTATTAAAGTTGATTTGCCCGCTCCTGAGTAACCGATAATTCCGATTTTTTCATTTTCTTTTATCGTAAATGTTACATCCTGAAGAGCCATATGGTTTGTATCGTAGATGTAACTCACTTTCTCAAATGTAATATCAAATGAAGGGGGCTTTTCCGTTCCTTGATCAGTGTTCTGTGATGAAAACTTTTGAAAGGCTGTTAGCTGCATTAAGGCTGCTTTCATGCGTTCTTTTATCTCAAAAAATGCCAAAATACCTCTTCCAAAATCACGTATTTGAGCTGTCACAATAAGAGTCACAGTGAATAAAGCTACAATATCCCCGGGGGGTAATCCCAAATTACCTTGAGTCAGAATAACAAAAAGAACTATCCCAAATGGCAGTAAAAGCTGTAAAAAGTGTTGCCATAGATCTGCCTTATCAATTCCCAATTGGGCATTAATATAGTCTTTCCATTCCTTTTCTAAAATACGCTGAAACCTTTTAGTTTCAAATTCTTCTGTATTAAATGCGGGTATCAGTTCATGATTGTTTATGATATCAACTGTTAAAGCACTGACTTCAGCAGAACTTATCAAAGATTTGGATACATGATTAATAGCACCTTTTGCAATGATATACGAAATAGGAACATAGAGCAGAAGCCATCCGGAAAAGAGCAATCCTAACCAAAGAGAACTATGGCACAAGATCAACATAGAGACGATGGTCGAAATAACGAGACGAATAAAAAATGGAAAACTTTCGGCGAATATATATCGGGAACTAAAGGATATTTCTTGCATTAAGCTCTCAATCTCACCGGCTCCTTTATCCGCATACACACTATTTGGTAGATTAATAAGGTATTTGAAGATGCATTCTTTAGAAAATTTTCGGACATCTTGCGTGATAGTAGAGGTAAAAAATCGTGAAATAGCCACAAAAATATGTGAGAGGCTCCACACGATTGGAAAAAGAAAAAGCCATAAGATGCTCCAGCTATCTTTAACGAATACAGAATCGATAAGAAATCCTAGAAGAGCGGGTAAAAAGATATAGAGGGCCTGTCCAATAATAAGGGAAAGGACAAGCCCAAAAAATTTGCGTTTTTTTATTTTAAAAAAGAGCGACTTAATAAATGTAAATTCAGATTCTAGTAAATTGCGTAGATTCATATATTTTATAAAAATGTGATTATTTTTTCATCTATTGAAAATTCTGAAAGCTCTTGTTTATTCTGAGCCTGACTTGTTAATACACGCCTTAGAATAATACGCCAAGTTTGGAAAGGCTCATATTTGGATAAATCCCGTACTGCGTCAACCATCTCTCTTATCTCTTTTTGTGAAGAGGAACCATCTCCATGCAGATTTTTAAGAGCTGATGCGATTGCTGCACCGCTATAGTTTGGCTTTTCTTGTGTAAAATCTGGCACATGGTGTAAGTAAACGCGTGATGGGAGAAGTTTTCTTCTTGTTAATTTAATGACTACCGGTCTTTTCACTATAATTCCCGATTCCAAGATAAGTGATAAAGACAAAACAAAGTCTCCAGAACACATCGTATTAGGAAGTGTAATTCGAAAAGCAAAGCTAAAGTCTGTTATTTTTTCGCCTTTAACTGGTTCTTTAAGACAAAAATTAGCACTATCTAACTGTGTTTCTATAATAGGTTCTTCTACGTTATGAATTTCAATACAAAGATCAAGAAATGGGTTTTCAATATGCGCATTTGAAGATTGTACAGCACAACAGTACTTTGAAATAGCTTGATGGGGTTGTAATTTAAAGCCATAAATAAGGCCATTATGAGGTGGTTCACCAGCGCCTAGTATTCCAAAATCTTTGTTTAAAGAGAGCATGCTATAGGGTGAATGACCTACGGGGAGTTTTTGTAATAATTGCCCATTATTAGCTTTTAAAATCAAAAGGTGTGCATCCGCAGCTACGATTATTTTATCCCCGGAAATACTAATTGGTGAAACAAGCAATGAATCTTGGGCATGAATTTTCCAAACATGAGAACCGTCTGTTATACTTAAAGCTCCAACATTGCCCGATTGCGTTACATAATAAACACGCCGATCATCTGCTGTACACACTTGCCTTCCAGCGAAACCTTCAACTTGAGATACCCATAAAATTTTTCCAGAGTCACCTTGGAATGCAATAACAAGATTTTCTGCTCCAACAAATCCTATATTTTTTTGCCATGCGATTCCAGACGTATCCGTACTTATCACCGCGCCATCACAGATAGGTAACTCATAAACCAATTGACCTTGTTTGTGAAAAGCAAAAACTTTTATTACGGATTTGCAAAATTCATCACTTACTACACCAAGAGTCATAACCAACTCATTAATGACGTCGACCGAACCATAAAAAAACGCTTTGGGATAGCTCCATTGTTTTAACACTTCACCTTGACTATTAAGTTCAAAAAGAACGCCCCCGGAAGAAAAGTAGATTCTATTATCCATAATATTAATGGGGGATCTAATTCGAGTCTGTGTTTTAAATGTCCATTTTATTTGCCCATCATCTTTACCGATTGCCGTGACATTTGTAAATTCCGTAAGCATAATAACGTAATTATCAATAATTGCCGGCGCTCCGTAACCCCCATTTGGAACATCTTTTGACCAATATAATTCACCGGAGGATGCGCAAAAAGAGTGCAAAGTATATTTGTTTTTTTGTTCGTAGTAGACTACCACGTAGGCCGTTTCAGTATTTTGGTCGAAAATGACAACTCTTATTAAGCCGTTCATTTTATTCATCCACATCAATTCAATTTGATTAAATTCCTGAGTGCTCTTAAGAAATTTTCTAAACATATAACCAACCTTGGATTAAATAAAAAATCATCCTCCTATAACCTGAAGGAGGATGAAAAAAACAACTTAAACTACAGCGTAGTTAGAAACTTGCACTTTAGATTCGACCACATCCACAGAAATGCTTTTAGATATTTCGATGCAATCAATGAATTGATAAGGTCTCTCGCCCTGAATTTCGGCCTTTATACACACTTTTATTTCCCCGTTTTCTTCCGGTTTGCTTGTGATGGGCATTGAAAATTTTATCAAATCACCTACTGTCCAATGTCCTTCTACTTGATACTGAATGGTTTTACCCCAAGCATCAGGCAGAGTGCATTCTGCTGTAAGTTTCTTAATAGCCCATGAATCACGATCCATTACCACCCCTCTAGGGATATAAAACCCAACATCAACAGTGATCGAAAGATTTTGATTTGCATCAAACTGTGGGATCAGATGCAATTGAAGAGGCGTTACGCACATTGCCATACCAAGACTGGTGTTAACAGTTTGTGTGGACAAATTTTTGTAAGTAATCCATCTTTTTCCACCCATTTCTCCCCCCCAGTTGTTATTCCAAGGATCGACCACAGCAACAGCTTGCTTCTCATCATCGTAGCCTATGATAAGCACTGCTTGAGATTCTAGATCTAATTGATAACATTCATTACTCTCGCCTGGATAACTGGCGGCACTATGGAGTCTTATAAGAAGCGGGTGCCCATCACTTAAACATTGTTTTATAGCTTCAAGACATCTTGGAAACCAAGGTTCATAGCAGACAACAGGCGCTAAGCCTCTAGATGTTGAATTTTCAACTTTATGTGAATGAAATCCTATAGAAAAAAGTTTCTCCATGTAATCCTTCTTTGCAATTAAAGGTTTTACTTTATAATTTAGACGCCTTTTAAGTAAATGTTTTTTTAAGAAAATTTTCGATCTCATTCAGCTTGAACAGGTACAGGTAAAAAAAGAGTGTAAATAAAGAGAGATCAAGACAAAACATTTTTTCATTTTTCTCCATTTTACTTGAAATATCTAAATTTAACATACTGGATACATTCTTTTATATATTTTATTGTTGAAATTTTTATTTTTTTTGATTTCAACTTTATCAAAATATTGAGACACTTTCGGTACTCTATCTGGATCACCTACTAGAAGAATTTTTTCTGCAATATCTTCTGGTTTAAGATTCAAATGATAAACGCTTCCATCTTGGTTTAAAACCAATTCTGAAGCAGCTAATTTATTCAACATAATTTTATTTTTTGCTTTCGGCTTTCAGCAATTGGCTGTCAGCATTTTGTAAGATTGCAAATTTAATGATTTTGAATATGATGTGAAAATAAAAAAACGCTCAAACTCAATTGAACGTTTCTGAATTTTTATTTCTCCAAAAGCAAACTGCACCATTCTTCGCGC
>CALBHK010000083.1 GCA_937894565.1 uncultured Chlamydiae bacterium | reverse complement strand
ATTCACAATCATCAAAAAACTTGGATGTTGGCAAATGGTGAGTGGAGAGCTGCTAATGAGAGCAATAGTAAGATTGCGGGATTTCATCTCTCAAGCCTTTATAGCCCGGTGGGTTGGCTAAGCTGGGGACAAGCAGCACAGAATTTCCTACATGCAAAGGATAATGAGCAGCTGCTAAAAGTTTGGGTGAACACGACTTTGGGTGAAACTTGGGTGGATAAAGGTGAAGCTCCCGATTGGCAGCGCTTGTTTGAGCGCAAAGAAAACTACACGATCGGAGTTGTACCGTTTGGCGGCCTTGTTCTGACTGCCGGTGTTGACGTACAAAAAGATCGTATTGAGGTGGAGATCGTTGCCTGGGGCAAAAACCGCGAGAGTTGGTCCGTTGATTATCGTATTTTTGATGGTGACCCCGCTAAAGCCAGTACTTGGCAGCATTTATCTGCTTTGATGAGTACTTTATTCCCCAGCGAAGATGGCCTAGACCGAGGGATTTCCATGATGGCCGTTGATGCGGGTTATGCCACTCAAGAAGTCTATGGTTGGATTCGAAGTTTACCTCCCGGGCGAGTTATGGCTGTAAAAGGTGTTGATAAAGCCCTTGTGCCGCTAGGTGCACCAAGCCGCGTGGATGTCACTGTACTCGGTCAAAAACTCAGACGTGGCGCCAAACTCTGGCCAGTTGGTGTCTCCGTTTTAAAGTCAGAACTTTATCATGCGCTTAAGCTTTCCCAAGGTGAGGAAGGCTTTCCTCCGGGATATTGCCACTTTCCAGCTTACGGACCTGAATATTTTAAACAAATGACATCCGAGCAGCTGGTTACCAAAGTTCATAAAGGCTACCCAAAACGTGAATGGCAGAAGATTCGTGACCGCAACGAAGCACTGGATTGCCGCATTTATGCAAGAAGCGCAAGTATCGCAATCGGCATCGACCGCTGGCAACCCTCCAAATGGGATAGCCTGATGGGGTACAAAAAATTATCGGTTCCTGAATATAAGATTCAACATGAACAATCATCCTTGCCACAGAGCAAAGCCTCAAGACCAAGGGTGATAAGAAGTAAATTTATGGGATAATTTTATGTACACAGAAGATGATCTGGTCAAAATCGAGCAAGCCATCACCAAACTACAGATGGGTGAGCGTGTTGTGTCTGTAGCTTATGGCGATCATATCGTTAAATATGCGGAAGTGGATTTAAAAGATCTCTTAAATTTACGCAGCCGCATTAAATCAGATTTAAAAAGCAGCACGTCCTTAAAGCGGCGCATTACCTTTGCTACACATAAGGGGATTTGCTGATGCTGCTGAAAACCTTTACGCAACTTTTCAAACGCCCCAAAAGTAAAGCCTCTGCCTGGGATGCAGCCGGTTCTGGTAAACGCTTAACTTATTGGCAGCCAGAAAATAGCGCCATCAACAGCCTTCTTGGTAATCATTTAGAAACGCTGCGTAGCCGCGCGCGAGATATGGTACGCAAAAATCCTTATGCTTCTAATATCATTGAGACTTTGGTCAGTAATGCTGTTGGCACTGGTATCAAACCGCAATCCAAAGCTAAAAATCCAGAGTTTCGTAAAGCTGTACAGGCGTTATGGTTGCGTTGGTCTGATGAAGCAGATAGCCATGGCGTTCATGATTTTTACGGTCTGCAAGCCTCTATTTGTCGCAGCATGATTGAAGGCGGCGAATGTTTTGTTCGCTTTCGTGTAAGGCGCCCTGAAGATGGCTTATCCGTTCCCCTGCAACTGCAAGCCTTGGAATCAGAACATCTTGATACATCGGTTAATCGCATTTTAACCACGGGTAATATGGTTCGAAACGGCATTGAGTTTAATAAACTCGGTCAGCGGGAGGCTTATTATCTATTTCGTGAGCATCCCGGTGAAAAGCTGCTTGTCTCAAACGGTGAATCAGTCCGCATTCCTGCTTCTGAAGTATTGCATATTTATAAACCCTTGCGTCCTGGTCAAATTCGCGGTGAGCCTTGGCTTAGCCGTGTATTACTGAAGCTTTATGAGCTGGATCAGTACGATGATGCCGAGCTGGTGCGCAAGAAAACCGCTGCTATGTTTGCAGGGTTTATCACCCGTCTTGATCCTGAAGCCAATATGATGGGTGAAGGTGCTGCCAATGAACAAGGGATGGCCCTTGCCGGACTTGAACCTGGCACCATGCAGTTATTGGAACCAGGAGAAGATGTAAAATTTTCTAATCCTTCAGATGTGGGGGCAAATTACGAAGCCTTTATGCGCCAGCAGCTCAGAGCGATTGCGGTTGGGATGGGCATCACCTATGAACAGCTGACTGGTGATTTGACCAACGTCAATTATTCCTCCATTCGTGCTGGCCTCATTGAATTTCGTAGGCGCTGCGCCACCCTGCAACATCATGTGATTGTGTTTCAATTTTGCAGACCCGTTTGGAATCGCTGGATTGAGCTTGCTTTACTCTCCGGTGCATTACCTTCTCAAGATAAAGACGCTTCTATCAAAGACGTCAAATGGATACCCCAAGGTTTTGATTGGGTTGATCCACTCAAAGATCAACAAGCACAACAAATGGCAGTGCGTAATGGCTTTAAAAGCCGCAGTGAAGTGATCTCAGAACTTGGCTATGACGCCGAAGAAATTGATCAAGAAATTGCAGCCGATAACAACAGAGCTGATGAAGCGGGATTTGTTTTAGATTCTGATCCACGACATACAGCGCCGCCTAAAAAACGAGGTTTTTAATGAATGATATCTACTTAAAATTTGCTATGAAACCGATGATGATTGAGCGTCGCAGCTTTGAGTGGCTGGCGGCCCACATGGCATCAAACAAGGCTTTGAAGTTTACAAAACCGTCCTTAGCAAATGGTGGCAACAATAACATCGCCATCATTCCGATTCATGGCATTTTAACCAAACGCTCAGGCATATTTGACGGCATGTTAGGTATGACTTCCTACGATGAAATACAACAACAAATCAGCGCTGCTTTGTTGGATGATACCGTACAAACAATTTTGCTGGACATTGATAGTCCCGGCGGTGAAACCAGTGGACTGTTTGATTTAGCCGATTTTATTTATCAGGCACGCAGCCAAAAAACCATTTGGGCCGTATGTAATGATGAGGCCTATTCTGCCGCTTACGGGATTGCATGCAGCGCTGAAAAGGTTTTTATCAATCGCACTTCTGGTGTCGGTAGCATTGGCGTGATTGCGAGCCATATTGATCAAAGTGCCTTTGATGAAAAACAAGGCGTCAAATACACCACGGTTTTTGCCGGTAATCGCAAAAATGATTTAAATCCTCATGAGCCGTTAACTTCTGAATCCATGCAAACCCTGCAAAGTGAAGTTAGCAGATTGTATAACATGTTTGTAGAGCTGGTAGCCCGTAATCGGTCTCTTACAACAGAAGCAGTAAAGGCTACAGAGGCTGGTCTTTATTTTGGCATTGATGCCATCCAGACAGGGCTTGCGGACGAAATTCTCACCTTTCCTGAATGTATTCAAAAAGCAGCCTCTCAATCTTTTATAAGGACCATAACTATGACTGAAACAGTACCAACCATTAACCCTGATGAATTACTGACCCAAGGAAAAATCCAAGGACGAAGCGAATATCACACGGAAGCTTTAGAGCTTTTTCGTTTATGCAAGCTCTCGAAAATGCCAGAAAAACTGGGTGATTTTCTTGAGCAAAATATCCCAGTCAACGAAGCACGGGAGCAGCTGATGCAGCTACTTGCTGATCGTACCGGCCTTGAGATCTTGAGCACTGTGAGTCTTGAACCAACACCCCAAGAAAACCCAGTGATTCAAGCTGCTAAAGCTCGTAGTCAACAAATGAAATTAACAGCATAAATGGAGGAAACCCTTATGAACGTTGCCATAGAACAAAACAATTTAGGAGATCTTCTCAAGTTTGAAGCTCCTAATCTTTATTCCCGTGAAGAGATAACTGTAGCTCAGGGGCAAAAACTAGTCCTTGGCACCATCATCGGCCAAGACAGTGAAACCGATTTGATTAAAGCCTTAAATCCTACAGCTACTGATGGAACGCAAAACGCCGTTGGGGCATTGATTGCTGAGGTGGATGCAACAAGTGGTAACACCAAAGCCGTGATTGTGACGCGCGATGCGATATTGGCCGATCACGCTGTTATCTGGCCATCTTCCATCACGCTTGAACAAAAAACCGCTGCAATCAAACAGCTTGAGGCACGCGGCGTCATTATTCGTAAAGGGGTATAATTTATGCAAAATCCATTTTCACATCCGGCATTTAACATGGCAGCCTTAACGGCTTCTATTAATTTATTGCCAAACACTTATGGTCGGACAGAATCATTAGGTTTATTTCCGTCAAAATCAGTACGTTTCAGGCACATCGCTATTGAAGAGCGCAACGGAGTCTTAAGTTTGCTCCCAACGGCAAGCCCAGGTGCACCCGGTACTGTTGGTAAACGCGATAAACGAAAAGTCAGAACCTTTACCATTCCGCACATACCTCATGATGATGTGGTTTTGCCGGAAGAAGTACAAGGTATCCGTGCTTTTGGTACTGAAAATGAGCTGCAAGCCATTGCAAACGTCATTACCGATCACCTGCAATCCATGCGTAACAAACATGCCATTACTTTAGAGCATCTCAGAATGGGCGCTTTGAAAGGCATTATTTTGGATGCAGACGGTACAGAGCTCGTTAACCTTTACAACGAATTTGAAATCACGCCTAAAGTCGTGAGCTTTGCTTTAGGGACTGCTGGTACGGATGTAAAACGCAAATGCATTGAAGTTTTGCGCCACATTGAAGATAACCTGCGCGGTGAATTCATGACCGGCGTTCATGCGCTAGTCAGTCCTGAGTTTTTTGATGCTTTAACCTCACATACCAAAGTCAAAGAAGCTTACGACAGGTGGCAAGAAGGTGCAGCACTGCGCAATGATATGCGCTCAGGTTTTACTTTTGGTGG
>CALBHK010000082.1 GCA_937894565.1 uncultured Chlamydiae bacterium | reverse complement strand
AAAGATTACGTTTTTTCAACCTGCGAAGAGCGGAACGTCGGTTAACATCTCTCATAAGTACCTATCCATTCAGCCTGTGCCAGAATACGACCTTTCATGGCGCGCTCTAAATCTTCTTTGCTGATACCGTCGGCTAAATCAAAGATTTTATCCAGTGCAAAAAATTTAAAATGATAGTGGTGAGTGCCATGTCCTTTAGGAGGCATAGGTCCTCTATATTTTAAATCTCCAAAATGGTTAGTGCCTTGATTGGGGAGCTCTTCCCCTTCTTTAAACTCTTGCCAATTAGAGGGAATATTCCAGCCGATCCAATGATCAAATGTGCCCATAGGCGCATCAGGGTCATCCATAATCACGGCAAGACTTTTAGCCTCTTTAGGGATTGCTTCAAGATGAAAAGGAGGAGAAATATCCTCCCCTTCCCCAGTATATTTCTTTGGAATAGAGGCTCCATTTTTGAATGCTTGGCTTACGATTTTCATAGGTGCTCCTATTTTTTTCCTGGTCTAAAATCCATATCATCCACTTTCTGAATGCGGATGCGCGTACGATAACTTTTTAAATCAGATTTAGCGCGCTCAAAACGTTTCCATAACCCAAGTAAAATATTTGCAAAATTAGCGTGCTTACTTGCGGTAGAGGCGTTAGTTTGAATGTAAAAAATAGCAGATAAAACGCGTTGGATCAACTCTTCATCGATATCTGCTACAGCCGTTGCCTCCCAATCTTTATGGATAAAAGTTTCATGTGTTTGAAACTGCTTATCTAAAGTGGAAATCAACTTATTGACATCGCTTTCTTTGATTTCTTTGTTTTGTAGAAGATGGGTAAAGGAATCTAATTCCTCTTTTGTTGCCTCTATAGCTTGTGCCAGCGGAACAGGAGCCCATACCATCGCTTACCTCTCGTTATAAAGCAAACTAGAGTAGATTATTTATTTAGTCAATACGCAAGAGATGCGCAAAAGATCTATTGAAGTTTGCTCGCTATCTTGCTATGATTTACCTGATGAAAAAAGATAATCAAACAACATCCTGGCATCAAGTCGGCAAATGGTATGATGCGCTTGTAGGCGAAGAGGGACACTATTACCACCAAAATATTGTTCTTCCTGGTGTTTTACGTCTTTTAGACTTGAAAAAAGGGAACTCTTTACTGGATATAGCCTGCGGTCAAGGCGTTTTGGCCAAACGGTTGCCTAAAGACATTTCTTATTGCGGCCTGGATATGGCCCAAAGTTTAATTGAAGCTGCACGCGCTTGTGATTCCAATCCCCTTCATCGTTATCTTATTGCAGACGCGACAACTCCTTTTAATGCAGCAGGACCTTATACCCATGCGGCTCTGATTTTAGCGGCTCAAAATATGCAGCACCCGGAAGGTGCTATTCAAAATGCAACTCGCCACTTAGCGCCTAATGGGCGCTTTGTGATGGTATTAAATCATCCCACCTTTCGCATTCCACGACAAACATCCTGGGAAATTGATGAACCGAAAAAAATGCAGTACAGGCGTGTAGAACGTTATATGACCCCCATGGAAATCCCCATCCAAATGAGTCCTGGAAAGGGAAAAGATTCTGCTCAGACTTATTCTTATCACTTCCCCTTATCTGCTTGGTTTAAATGGCTCTCCCTTGCCGGCTTTGTTGTAGAAAGCCTTGAGGAGTGGTGCTCAGATAAAACGAGCACAGGTAAGGCGGCCAAAATGGAAAACCGTGCAAGAGTTGAGTTTCCTCTATTTATGGCTATTTCGGCTGTAAAAAGACCGTAAACTCAAAAAGACCTCTTGCACAACCTCGTCTATTGTAGAAATGTCTTACTGCTGTTAAGGTTTTGTTTTAAAAAAAATTCCGGAGTCTTCTCTTATGACAAAGCAACACTCAGAATTAGCCAAAAAAGCTTGTGTTCCATGCCAAGGAGGTACTCCTCCCCTAAACTTTGATCATATCCAGATTTTACTTACTAAGCTGGGAGGAGGATGGGATGTAATAGGGGCACATCATCTTCAAAAAGAATATAAATTTAAAAATTTCAAAGAAACGATGTTGTTTGTGAATGCCGTTGCAGCTATCGCACAGCGCGAAGGGCATCATCCTGATATGCATGTTAGTTACGATAAAGTGAGATTGCAGATCTGGACCCATAAGATTAATGGATTAACAGAAAGCGACTTTATTCTGGCCGCTAAATGCGATCAAACAGTCTGAAAATCTTTTATACCAATAAGTTTAAAATCAGTTGTTGATAGTCTTAAAAATAAAAACCCATCCTCAAGAGATCTTGAGGATGGGTTAGATTATTTTGATGAATAATTGAATTTTAATTGTCCGAATATTCAAATATATAGTTCATAGCCGTTTCATTATTACATTCCATAGCTATTCCAAGGAGAGTTTTTTCATCTTTTGTCATTTCTAATATTTCTTTTCTTGTATTTCCAGCTTGAAATAAGACTTGATATAGAGCATTATTTGTTGAAACTGTATTTTTGTTAATTAGGTCTTTTAAAACAAAAAAGATCGCTTCTTTTTCGCTTTCAATAAAATCTAACTTTAAAATTGATTCATTGTATGAATTTATTAAAATTATAAAATCTTTGTAAACACTAATATTCTTCATTCCAACAATAAAGTCATTAAAAGAAAAATCTGAACCTTTTTTTTGTGTGTTTTCTATTTCAATATTATTTTCATAGCTATTGATGATATTATTGCTGATAACTTTATAAGAAAAA
>CALBHK010000081.1 GCA_937894565.1 uncultured Chlamydiae bacterium | reverse complement strand
TTCAGGACGGTAAAATTTATGCTTTACAAGGCTGACTTTAAGTCGCGGCCAAATAAGCATCGAGTCTTGACTCGACTCTGTGTAGTGGCATCGCGAATAGGCGACTACTGACGATAGCATCAAAAGTAGTAAATCTAATAAGATTAAAATTGAAATGATGACTGAAGGCTCGAACATTTTCAGATGTCCAAAAAACATTAAGTTTCCTAAACTCTGGAATAGAAAAATAAAAAGCATAAGAAAAAATGATACAAAGATTGTATGATTGGTACCAAATCTAGAAAATCCGACAACAAAAATTCCTGAGCCCAATCCTATCAAAAAGCATAATCCTATGGCCACTTTCAAATGGAGACTCTCTGCACCCAAAGCGAATGCAAAAAAGCCGCCGAAAAGAGCCAAAGAGATAGGGAATGCCCATAAAGCAGATTTCAAATGTTGATGTTCACTAGGAGGAAAGAACATAGATTAAGTATGGGTAGACTCTGGCTTAAAATCAACTTTTCTAGCCTACGAAATTGTTTATTTTCTTAGAGGGCCACCAGTTTAAATCTAGCAATTCTATCCTGGACCTTGTGAATCGTTAGTTACTCTCACAGAGTATGATTTTCAGAAACCTTACCAAAATCTGCTCGATTTATTCTGCTTACTGTGGATTGATCGCCAAGTTCAGTGGTCAGATTGTGCTGGACGAGGTTAAAATATTTTTTTCATGACCGCTCATTTGTTGCGGTATATGCTGCAGCTATGCGAACGTTTTTTTGGCGCCAGGGCAGTTTTAATGCATTGAAAGACCTAAGGGAAACTCTTGCTCAAAATGCCAACTATAGGCTTTTGGCTGAATCCGTTGAGCTTCGAGAAAAGGGTCTGAGGAAGGAATCCCTCAGGCGTCTTTCAGAGTTTATAGTCACCTTTTCTTCCAGTCCCTTTACAGAACGTCAGGAATTCGTAAGTATGCTTTGTGGAAAGCGTTTTCAATGGGGATCTGATGGTTTTCTTTTAGACCCTCAACCTCTGGTGGAACAAGTGATAAAACCCACACTTTCTGAGTGGATCACAATCGATCCTGACAACCCCGATCCTTACAAATGGCTTGGCCTTTACTATGGGGCCGATAACGAGTTGACATATTTAGAAAAGGCATTGGCACTCGATCCTGAAGACGACGTAATCAGGTTTAGGTTGATAGACATTCAACTTGGTGTAATTGAGTTTTCTACCCACCATCTAGATGAAGGTTTATATTTAGGCGATCCGCAAAAAGACATTGCAGTTTGTGCCGAACTGCTCAGCCAGGCGTTAAAAATATCACACAGTGACGCGAAGGATCCACTCCAGTCAGAAATAGAAACTTATAAGAGTATGATTGAGGACTGGATTACTTTCTCTTCGCAATCGAAAAGTATTTCCTTTCCTGATTTTTGTACCCAGCTAGGAAGAAAGTATTCTTGGTCTTTAAAGCATTATTATAGCAATGACCACGTTATTTCGTGTCCACCAAAACTGAACCAGATCAATTCTCTTGGCCGTATTTTGCCGAAAGACGAAATGACAGAGGTGTTACAATCGTTTCTGAGCCGGATTGGCAATCATCTGAATCCAGAAATTTCGACCTCGGCACCCATTGCTTGCAGAATAAGGGCGACGATCTCCTCTCCTAAGTTACTTAATGATTGGTTAATCACTTCAGTGCCTTTGTTTGCTTATTTCGAAAATTACAATATCATGGTCCAAGCATCAGCGCAGTCCCTTATAGGTTTCATAGAGTTACGTGAGCCTTGGCAAGACTATGATATTTGTATTTTCGATGAAAATTTTAAATGGTGTGCCGCCCTTACTCACAATAATGAGGCCAAATTTATCTTTATTTCTTGAATAAATATTCGATCTTAAACCCCTCATATGGATGACTGGCTGTCAAATTTAAAAAATGTAAGATGAGGTCCGGTTGATCGGACCTTTTTTATTGAAGAAGCTTTCGAGTTCAATCAACCTCATATTCGCGTGCTGGTTAACGCAGTAAGTTTATTCGACGAAAGGCCTTCCGCAATCTTCCTGCGAGAGCTGGTTATCTCAAGGGGTTTTTAGTGGGCTACCATTTCTCAACTTATCCTTCATAAAAAATGTTGATCTCCTCATCTTACAAAAATATTTAAAAATTAATTCGTTACTAAATTTAATGACTCCCAAATAAAGCCTAGCATTTCACGCGCACAGGCTGTTTTTACTTTATTAACAGCAATTCCACGATGCCATAAATGCTTTCCTCGTTTATGAATTCGATGCATACATCGGTCTGCAACTTCCGTGTATTTAGGTTCAATATTTTGCCGTCGTGTTCGTAAATCTTTTCCAATAACTGGAATTCGATTATAGTTTTGCGCGGCTTCTGTTAGAATTTTTCTAATAAATTTATTACCCATTCTTGTGATTGAATATTTTCTTTGTTGGCCACCAGAGCTGTATTCACGAATATCTAGCCCCGCATACGACGTAAGTTTTTTGGGATGTGAAAAACGTCTTATGTCACCTAACTCAGTTATTAAAATCATTGCTGATAAAATATCAATGCCACGATAACAAATCAGCGCTTTAATTTTTTCTTTGTATTCTGGAAGTTCTGAAATTCTTCGCATTTCACATTCGTATTGATTTAGACGTTCTTCAAGATCGTTTATTTGTGCTTCGATAATTTTAAAATTAAATTTTGTAAATTCAGAGGCAGTAATTAATTTTTCTTTAAGCCAGTTTTTATGTTTTTGTGTCCAATATGATGATGACTCTTTTTCGTCCTGGCGATAGTTCCACCCCAGTTGTTTACAAATTGCAACAGCATGTTTTTTAATTTCTTTTTGTTGATCTTTTATAAAAGTTCTTGATCGAACAAGGGCACGGACTTGTTCATCAGTTTCTGTTGGAATATAAATTGGGGTTAACAAACCTTTCATGAAATAAATTGCTAGCTTTTCAGCGTCGAGACGATCATTTTTAACTTTATCACCAGATTTTTCTGGGATTAACGAAGCTGCGATAATCGTACATTCGTGACCAACTTTTGTGATTTCACGATATAAAAAATAGCCTGAGTATGTTGACTCATAGCAAAAGTGAAAAGTGTAATTTTCTTTAAACTTTTCTTTAATCATTTTTATTAGACTATGAATATTTGGTTTTGATCTAAAATCTATACCAACGTTTTCATTTTCAACAATGGCATGGGCGTGATAGTTTTTGTCGTCGACATCTAGCCCAATAAAAAGTATTTTGTTTTCCATGGAGACTGGTTCCTTTCTAAGTATAAACGATTCAGCTCGTTATACTTATGAGTTAACCAGCACTCGTTTAAAAGAGCCAGTCATCCATATCTTCTTCTTTTTTGTAATTTTCAATAAGTGATTTAAGCATTTCAGCATCAAAAGCACCTAGGTGAAGCAAAAGGACATGAGGTATGGGCCGCCTAAAGATCTTATCTGATATCTCTACAGCTCTCTTTAAATTGATCACACTGCGAGCAAGATATGATTTTCTGAGCCATTCAATAGATGCGCTGTCATTTTTTGCAACACAACGTGTATAGGGATCATTCCAGGCCCAGTCATCAAAGTCGATTGTAACTTCAGCTATTTTATAGTTCAGCTTTGCTAAATAACTGCGAATTTGATTTCGTTTATCTATAGAATTACCCTCGTGTAAAAATGGATAACGAAAGATATGCCAGTTAGATTTGGGTGAAAATTTATTGAGAGCAGCCTCGTTGAGCTTTTTTTTTTAAAATTGCAGTGCTATTTGATCGAGTATCTGAGTACTTCCTCTTTTCCGTTTCGTTCAATTGTAATTTCGAATTTATTTAATTGTTTTATTTTAGAGAATAACTGTTTTGCATTTTTGGGACTTGTTACGATCTGTCCATTTACTTTCTTGATAATATCGCCCTCTTTGAGTCCTAGTTTTTCATAAATACTGTCTTGATCAATTTTTAAAATCTTAAAGTTTGAAATATTTTTGCTTAGCATGGGTTCGACACTCTCATTGTTGGCTAAAACGTTGGTTGAAAATAATATGAAAAAAACCAATAAGATCTTCATGAAGGCACCCATTTTATTTTAAATTTTTTATTCACGACTCATTTAATTTAATTGAAACAATGTCAATTGCAAAGCAAAGATTGGTGTCATACCATAAAATAAAATTTCAGAATCTTTTGCAGAAAAACCCTTTTCACTATTTAGATCAAAAAAATAATGAGTTTCATCTAAATCATCCGGATAAATACCGATTCTCCAATTCCATGGTTTCCATGGATGATCCATTGAATTGTCGTGCCATTTAAAATCAAAAACTAAAGGGTCAAAGTGGAATCCTCTTATCTGTAATTGATTAGGAGTGTTTTCCTCTCCAACTATAATAGAATCTGAATAACCAGCTTTAAAGTGATATGTTGACCTTTCTTGAAGAACTACCCACTCTCTACTTGATTTCATTTCTTCAAGAATTGCTTTATAAACTTCAAAAAGTTCACGTACATATTTCCCAAAATTTTCAGCTAATGTTAAATCGTTCTTTACTGGAGTGTATGTTAAGGAAGAACAAACCTTTAATTTGTTTAGCCTCACAATGAGTTCAGAATGTCGATTAGCCAGATCTTCGTTAGAAAGAGGTGACCAGCCTTGACCTCGAATTGCAGTGTTAATCATGTTTCTAGCATTAATTGAATTGTTGGCTATGTCCAGAAAAGAATTTTAGATACTGTTTACTTTATCATAAGAAGTTCAGATGGTCCTAACTTACGTAGACTTTTTAGAGACTAGATTTAGAACGATACCAATATACTAGCTTCAAATACAGCTGAGCCAAGCGTCGGTTGCAATTCCAGGGTAGTTTACCATTTTCTACTGCTTCAAGGGCGTTTGTTTTTTCATTTATATAACCGTTGATGGCTTCGGTACTTGTAAAAACCACTGTTTGGTTTGCTGTACTTAATGTACCCAAAGTACCCAATGACAAATTGGAATCTTGACTGCCACCAACTGATAATACGGTTATGTGACCCTGCAAATCTTCACGTCGGAAATGCCCGGACAATTTTGGCGTTCCATCCTCATAAGAAACTGTAAAAACAATTTTATATCCGTCCTTAAAGTTAATGACTCCCTGACTATAACGTCTGTCGATGGGAGTAAGAGAGGAAGTAGATACCCCTTCAGAAAGCTCATGAATGTATTCAGCTTGAGGACTTCCATCAGCTTTTAGGTGTTCAGAATTAAGAATAATTCTTTTGATCCTGCCGCTACATTGAAAATTTTTACTTTCTAGTGCTGAGGCTGAATTTATAAAAACCAAAATGTTAAAAGTTGTAATTAAAAATTTATTTAAAAAACTATTTTTCATTTGCAATTTTCTCCTAAAGTTAAAGATTCAAGGCAGATTCCAATTATAGCATTTCCACCATCTCCAACTTTGTTACAGGGAATGTAGCCTGTTGTAGATTGAGCCAACAGCAATTTTTGAAAAGCATCTTCTACAGTTTGACCATAAAAAATAAGTTGCTTAGTAACTTTCTTGTAAAATTTAAAGTAACCATCGAAAAGTGGACTATAACCAGCTGCATGGCAGATATGCTTACTAGAGGTAGTCTTAATCTCTGCAATAAAGTTTTTAATTGCTCTGTCTTTTTCACTCTCTGAAATTTCCTTTAAAAGGATTTTTTCTAAAAGTGTTCTAACTGGCTTGGAGTTAATTCCCAAATTCCTACGAACTAAAGTATAAAAAACTTCATGGACTCTCAAAACTTTCTTTTGTCCATAGGAGAGTTTATTAGTAATTAAGGAGTTTTGATACAACGCTATATCATTTCCATTTTTTTCTTGTGCAGCAGCTTGCTCTAGTTTGCAATTTGGGGGAAGTCTGTAAATTAAATTAAAGTCTTCAATAATTTTAAGATTGACGCTCATCCAATCAGACACTTCTCCAATCGAGTGAAGTGTTTTCTCAAGCCAGTCACCTATATTGAGATTTTCAAAAAGTTCTAGGTCCTCAGAAGCTAATTGAAAACTATTAAGCCTTTTTTCTAAAGTACTTTCAAAACTTTCTTTTTCTGGATCAAGCAACAAATTTTGATTTGGAATTTTAACTAAAGCATTATAGTAATCGAGTGTTACTGACGGCCGACCTTTACAAGAAACAATGTGGCCACCACCGATACCCTCACTACCACGTGAAGGTTGCAATGTTGATTTAAATTCTAGACCAAGTAATGGATTATTTTTTTCTATTGCTGGAGATTGAGCAAGTGCCAATGTCATTCCGCTAAGTAATGAAATTAGTAAAATCATCTTCATAAGTTCTCCTGTTTTTTTGATAGGGGATAAAGTTGTATTCCTAAGTTATAAACTTGAGTTTGCTCGCCATCTTCAAGTAGAGCGCACATCTCGCGGCGGTATTTACGAGTTAGTTCGCGAGCTTTATCAAGTTTTGAAATGTCAATTGCCATGGTCATAGAGGTAATATCTTTGTCTTCAGCAGCACATTCGTCGACAGCTAAAAGTGCTTTTTCGATGATTTGTTTTTGCAATTCCTTGTGAGCAGTGCTGGTACATACATCTGAATGATTTGTAAGTAGTTTGGATGATTTAACAAGTGAGCCATTCACTTCTAAAATGAGTCCAAGTCGTTTAAGTCTCTCCACCGCTGATTTAGCTTCCTCTGTGGTTATAAGGAGCTTTTTAGCAATCCATTTTGGATCAGCTTTAAATCCAGAAACAAAAGTTAGCTCTAAAATCGCGTAGTGATACCAATCAGAAATGACTGCAAATACATCCAGGGAAACCTGCATATAGGCTGAATCTGTAACTTGATTTGATGTCATCAATCCAAATGACTTCAAGTCCTTAGGTGTTGCAAATAGCTTTTGTGAGATTGCCTTTACATTTTTCTTAGAGAGTGGACGTTTGCCACTTAAAATTTGCGATAGCGATGAAGGATCAATTGACAAATATTTTGAAAAGGCACGCAAAGAGTATCGAGGGTTTTTCTTGCATCGCTCTGTAAATTGACGTTGAAGCCACAAGCGAAAGTTAGAACGCTCTTCATCGGTTTGGCTTATATTAAATAATGTCGTCTCAGTTTGCATGAGCTAGATATAGGGTATTTCACTTTTTTTAGCAATTTTTACTGCCACAATGTGTGGCAGTGGGGTGCCACATGTAATTTTTAAAGGGTTATCCAGAAGTTTGAAATCTTAACTTCTGCTGTTCACTCAAGAAAAATTTAATACTAAGTTTTGATTTTTGTTTGAGGAAAAAATTATTAAAATAAATCGTTCAGAAAGCAAAAATAACTGATGGTGAATTTCGTTTAATCAGTGAATAGATAGGCTAGGAGAGTATGTAAAGCAAATGGATAAATCAACTTATCTAAACGATGGTACAAAATAGTTCTTTAATAGAAACTTTTTTACCGATGAATTGTAGAATAGTTATAAGCATAATTTCAAGGCTAGGGCGTTTAAAAGCTGTTTCTGCTTTCTCTCCTAAGTATTCCCCGGCG
>CALBHK010000080.1 GCA_937894565.1 uncultured Chlamydiae bacterium | reverse complement strand
AAGTCGGTGTAATGGCCCAAGATATTGAAAAGGAAGTTCCTCAAATGGTCCATGACACGCCAGACGGGAAAGTCGTTGATTATAACAAAGCGGGTGGGCCGATTTTAGCCTCGATGGCTAGCCTTCACGAACGCTTAAAGAAGCTTGAAGGGAATGAATAATGCCTGATCCACTATACGCCCAAGCCAAACAATTATTTCCAAATGCTTCTGATGAAGAAATTGAACAGGGATTAGCACAAGTTCGCGAGCAAGCTCCAGCCGCATCGGACCAGGAACTTTTAGCTTCTGCGGGCAAGATCCAAGCATCGATGAATGATGGATCATTTATGAAGCAGATGGTTAACCATGACATAAAACAAAAGTACGGCTTGGCTGATCGTCAAAAAATCGTCGACCAAAATGCCCAAGAGGCTTCTGGTCCAAACTGGCAAGCAGGCCTCGCCGCACTCGGTGCTGGTCTTCAAGGTGGTAATGCGCTTCAAGCCGGAATGTCTGTGGCAAAACAGCAAGAGGACACTCGTAAGGGTAGACTGGCTGAGTTTGATAAGCAAAAGTCTCAGTATCTTTCGGATCGTGACGATGCTGCCGCTCAAGAAAAATTGAAACGTGAGATGGATCCTAATAGCTATGAATCACAGCTAGCAAGGGATACCGCCATCGATTTTGGAATAAGCCCTGAAAGGGCAAAGGGCCTAACGGCTGCAAGGCTAAAAGAGATTAGTCCTCTTTTGGCAAAAAAATTCGAACTCAAAGAGAAGTCCCTAGATCGACAAGAGCGAAGGGCTGATCGGCGCGAATCACAACTATCTAGGGAATTTGAACGAGATAAAAAAGCTGAAGAAAAACTTCTAGAGTTTAAAACTCCGTATGGATTGGCCAACACATCCGACGATGCAAAGAAACTAAAAGAAGCGCACGAATCTAAAGCAAGTTTCGATAGTAAAATTCAAGAAATGATCGAACTTCGCCAAAAATATGGCGGAGAAATGATGAATCGCGAGGCAGTAGCTCGCGGTAAACAGCTCGCGAAAGATCTTTTGCTCGAATATAAAAACATGGCAAAACTAGGCGTGCTGTCTAAGTCTGACGAGAGCATTGTTAATGCAATAATTCCGGAAGACCCGCTTGCATTCAGTGCTGCTGGTGTTTTAGGCCAAGATCCCATTTTGCATACGCTTAAAAAATTCAAGCAAGACAGCGACAAGGATTTTTCAACAAGAGTTGCAACTCGTACAAGAGAGGGCTCTCCTCAGGGTTTTAAATCTTCTGGAGTGGCCGCTGCCCCAGCTTCGGTTCGCATGCGTGCTCCGAACGGTAAAATCAAAATGATCCCAGGAGATCAGGTCTCGGCTGCAAAAAAAGCTGGAGCAGTCGTGGTCGATGAGGCCGTTGCTCAAAAAGAGAATGAGGATTTAAATGGCGTTTAATTTTGACGACTATCCAGACGCCGATGAGAAGTCCGCTTTTGATTTTGATGCATACCCTGATGATAAACAACAGGAGCCCAGTGTTTCTCAATTGGAATCTGGCGCACGCGGCGTCGCCCAAGGAGCTTCTTTTGGCTTTGCTGATGAAGCAACCGGGGTTCTTGAAGCTGCAAAAGATTGGCTTGCAAATGATCCTAAAGGGTTCATGGCAAATTATCAAAAACACCGCGATGAATCGCGTGCGAACTATAAAGCTGCAGAAGGAGCAAATCCTACAAGCTACATGGCGGGGCAGTTTGGTGGCGCACTAGCTCCAGCAATTTTATCAGGTGGAACATCTATACCTGCTCTTGCTGCACAAGGTGCGGCGCAGGGGCTTGGTGCATCTGAGGCCGATCTTACCCAGGGCGATGTTTCCGGTGCTGCAAGGGATGCGGCGATAGGCTCAGCAATTGGAGGAGCTGCCGGAGTTGCTGGAGAAGCAATTTCAAAAATCCCTTTTGGCAAAGCTGCAAATTATGTTTCAGAAAAGCTTGGAGAAGGCGCTGAAAGACTTGCCGCACGAGGTTTAGGTGCTGAGCGCGGAACGATTAAAAAGCTTGGCGATCAGAAGATACGAGAGGCTGGTCGATATGCATTGGACGAAGGGATTACTACACCGTTTGCATCGACCGATGACATGATTGCTCGAAACGCAGTCCTTAAAAAAGGCGCTGGCGAAGAAATGGGGCAAGTTTATAAAACGATCGACGATGCCGGCGCTTCCACATTTAATCCTCTTGATGTCGCAAGCAAAGTTGACGACAAAATTGGAGGGTTTTATCGCTCTCCAATCAATCGCGGTGAGACGAACCAACTAGAAAATACGCTTGAATCCATTTTGATGAGAGGAGATCAGAATCTTCCATTAACCGAGGCTCAAGCACTTAAAGAAGAGCTTGGAAAAGTTGCAAATTGGAAAAATAAGCTGACCGTCACTGATAAAGAACGTATGGCCCGAGATGCATACGGGGTGGTTTCTGAAGCAATTGATCAAGCAACCGAAACAGGCGCAAAACAAATTGGCGTTGAAGGTATAGAAGATACTCTCAAAAATGCAAAGGGACTTTATGGAAAGTCTAAAGTTGCAGAAGAGCTTCTCGAAAATAAACAAGCTCGCGAACAAGGAAACCGACTCTTTGGACTTAGCGATAGTATTATCGCCGGAGGTTCGCTTGCTGCCGCGCCTATGTCTGGCGGGCTATCACTTTCAACGGTAATTCCTCTCGCCGCAAAAAAGGGATTCGAAAAATACGGCATTAATACAGGTGCTGTCATCGCAGATAATCTTTCGAATATTGTTGCAAAGGCCCCTCAGTTACTTGGCAAATTTGCAAAACCGCTAGAAGCTGCTTCAGCTCGTGGTGGTAACTCGCTTGCCGCAACTCATTTTATTCTTCAACAGATCAATCCAGAGTATCGGAAAATCGCAAATACGCCTCTGGATGAGGAAGATGAACGAGAACAATAAAATGGAGGCTTCTAAGGATGGAACCAAGACTTTTTGAATATCTGACAAAGCGATTGGATTCGCTTGAACACAAGGTCGACTCACTTCTTCAGTTTAAGTGGCAGGTTGTTGGCGGTGGAATTGCCGCATCTGTTCTTCTGACGGCCACCTTTCAAGTAGCTCAATTTTTAATAACCCATAAGCAATAAAGGAGATTCAAATGGATTTGCAAAAGGCGATGGAAATTTTGTCTTACGTTGGAGCGGTTGCTGTCGGAATGCCAGTGATGCTTCACGCGTTAGTTGTCTTTTTTAAGTTAATCCCAGGTGATCAGCCCG
>CALBHK010000079.1 GCA_937894565.1 uncultured Chlamydiae bacterium | reverse complement strand
TCGCAGTCTGAAGGACTGCAAGAGTTAGCCTGATGCGTATGCCTGCCCATCCTGTCATTCTTCTTTTTTTCTCTATCTTGTGATTTCTGTTTGATTCTCTTTCATCCTGTGATTGATTTTTAATGGTAGAGAGATTAGCCTCACAGAAAATAAGAGGTCATCTATGTCTTTGCGTTCCCTGTTTATACCCTGTGCATTGTCCCTATTAATCCTATCATCTTGTCAAAGTCAAAGCGAACATGAAATTAAAATGGCAGAAGTGATTTTAAGCCCTAAATCCGGTAGCAAGGTTGAAGGAAAAGTCACTTTTTATGAGCATGGAGACGGTGTGCGCATTGTAGCGCATGTGGAGGGGCTAACTCCTGGAAAGCATGGTTTTCATATTCACGAACACGGAGATTGCAGCGCTGCTGATGGCGCAACAGCGGGAGGGCATTTTAATCCTACCAGCATGCCTCACGGCAGTCCTGATGATCCTCAGCACCATGCAGGCGATTTAGGTAATTTGGAGGCAAACGCCCAAGGAGTTGCTGAATATGAGGCAGTGAATCCGTGGATCGACCTTAACGGTCCTTTTTCTATAGTGGGCAAGTCTATTGTTGTTCATCAAGATGAAGATGATCTCACTTCACAGCCTGCTGGCAATTCCGGCGCACGCATTGGCTGCGGCACTATTGTAGAGAGAGCTCCTTAAGAGAAAGGAAAAATAGTGGGTAAGGGACTTGATTCCCCAGTCCCTTACCCACTATTTTTTTTCTTAAATTAAGAGCTCTGCGCGCAGGGTGTGGTGGCTAAAGCCATTTACTTTCACTTTTTGGAAGGTGCCGATGAGGCTTGCATCTCCCGGTATTACCACATTTTTCCAGTCTCTGGTGCCCGCTCTTAAATTTCCATCCTTAGCAACGCCATCAATCAGCACATCAATTGTCTCTCCGATCAATGCGTGGCGCTGCTCTTGTAAAATGCTCTCTTGCAAGTGCATAAGGCGCTGCTGGCGATCGTGCTTAACATCTTCAGGAACATCATCTTTCCACCTTTTAGCTGGAGTTCCTTGCCGCTCACTAAATGAATAGATAAAGCCCACATGGTAGCGGGTCTGTTCTAAAATTCGATAGGTTTCCATAAATTCTTCTTCAGTTTCTGTGGGGAATCCGACAATAATATCTGTGCCTAAAGAAACATTTGGGACAATTTTTTTTAGCAACTCCACTTTTTCTAAGTATTCTTCGATAGTATACAGACGGTGCATTTTTTTAAGGATACGATTAGATCCTGATTGAACGGGGAAGTGAACTAATTCGCAGGCGGAGGGGAGGTCGCGTATAGCATGCATGAGCTCTGTAGTGATATCAACAGGGTGGCTGGTAAGAAAGCGCACCCAGGAAATGCCTGTTTCTTTATCGATGCGGTAAAGCAGGTCGTGAAATAAAGTATTCCATTCGGGACGATCTTTGCCGTAACTGTTGACATTTTGGCCGAGTAAGGTCACCTCTTTTACGCCCTGAGCTGCTAATTGCTTGCACTCTTCAATAATAGAGTCGGGATCTCTGGAAACTTCTGGCCCGCGTGTGTAGGGGACAACGCAGTAGGTGCAAAACTTATCACAGCCTCGAATGATAGAGACAAACGCTTTATAGTCATTTTGGCGTTTAGCATTGACATAATCCAATTCAAAAGAAAACTTAGTGTCGGTGCGTAAAATTTGACGCTTAGAAGAGAGGACTTCATCGATTACAGAGTCAAGTTCGTGAATATTGTTGGTTCCCAAAACAAAATCTACGTAAGGAAGTTTATTGAATAATTTTTCTTTTTTGGCGTTCGCCATGCATCCCGTTACGCCAATCATGCGTTCGCGCATTTTAGGACTGCTTCCCAATTTACCAAGTTTTCCCATGACCTTTCTCTCTGCAAGATCCCGAATAGAACAAGTGTTAAAGATAAGTAGGTCGGCTTCTGTTTCTACTTCTGTTTGGGCGAGACCGCGTCTTTCAAGGATGCCGCGCATGACATCTGTATCCAGTTCATTCATCTGGCATCCGTAGGTGCGGATGTAGTATTTTTTCAAGGTTTTTTGCATGGAGGATCTTCCTGGATTTTATACTTTTTATACTGAAGTTAAAGTATACCGAGATTGCATGCTTTTGACAATTTGTTTTTTTTTGAGTCTTAAATGGAGTCTTATTTTTTTTCTTCTATTTTTTCCCTTGGCAAAAAGTAGGCGTCGATGTATCATAATGACAAAACATATTGAACAGTTTTAAGAAGGCTTAAGATGAATCACACACAAAAAACATTCCTCCTCTCTCCAGAAGAGAAAGAATCCGAATGGTATATTATTGATGCTAAGGGAAAAGTACTTGGACGTTTAGCTTCGGAAGTTGCTAAAGTGCTGCGCGGAAAACATCGCCCAGACTATACTCCTAATACAGGGGGCGCCGGAGTTATTATTATCAATGCAAAAGATATCGTTGTAACAGGAAATAAACCTGCACAAAAAATCTATTTTAGCCACACTGGTTTTTTCGGTGGCCAAAAATCTATTTCTCTGGAAGATCAGATGCGTAAAGATCCTACAAAGGTGATTTATGATGCTGTATGGGGAATGATGCCGGTAAAAACTCGTCTAGCTCGTAAACAGATGACAAGACTGCGTGTTTTTGCTGCTGATAAGCATGATATGCATGCACAACAACCAATAAAAGCTAACATTTAATGGATAGAAAGATGACAACAAAAGAAATAAAAGAGTTCGTTGCGGTAGGTCGAAGAAAGACAGCTGTTGCGACAGTGCGCCTCAGATATGGCAGCGGAAAAATTGAAGCCAATGGAAGAAGTCTTAAAGAGTATTTTGCTCAAGAGATGCAACAATCTGTGGTGTTGGCTCCATTACAAGCTTTAGGAATTGATAATCGTTATGATATGATTATTCGTATTTCTGGTGGTGGATTAGATGCTCAGTCTGTAGCATGCCGTCTAGCTTTATCACGTGCCCTTGTTATGGAAGAAGAAGAGCGTAAACACGACTTAAAAGTTGTGGGCTTTTTAACAAGGGATCCGCGCAGAAGAGAGCGTAAGAAATACGGTCAACCTGGCGCACGTAAACGATTCCAGTTCTCCAAACGTTAAGATCTCGAAAAAATTTTTCGATATATATAGAAACAGCCTCAAAAATAAGCAACAATTTGTTTGTTTTTGGGGTTTTTTCTTTAAATCATAACATCTGTCTTTGGGGTTACTGTGTTAGAAGATTTAATTTAGTGGGTGTGACTTTTTGTGAAGGTGTTTATTATGTGTATATTGGATAATGCTCTTAAAAGAGGTATCGCTACAACAATGTTCAGTGGTGCGGCGACAATTGGAGCTATCACAGGCGCTATTCTTATGGGTGGGACAGCAGCTACCGTTGCTTTAATCGTCGCCTCTGTGGCTTTGGCTGTTTTTACACTCATTTCCCTTTTAGGAACTACTGTTGGTGCATTTGAAGATGTGGCGGCTAATCATTCAAATCCTAACAACCCTAAGGCAATGATCAGTAGAAAAAGTGCTAATCAAACTCACAGTTCAAATATGTTATCCGTTCTAATGTTCTTTCCTTGTTTCCACTGTAAAGCTGTTGAAAAAAAGTATTTAATGGGTTTATAGTTGTGCTGTTCTATACCGAACGTAATTACGTTCGGTATAATGACTATACTGAAATGATTCTAAATTTTAAACTGATTCTTAAGCTTATAGGGGGTTGATTGGGTACTGCATGTCATACTTCTTCTCCTGTTATTCAAGAAGAAAAACTAAAATTACCAGAATTAGATCTGCCTGTTAGGCGTGTGATTGTTTTAGCCGGGCCAACTGCGACTGGAAAGTCCTATTTGGGCCTTAAAATTGCCAAGCTTTTGGGCGGAGAGATCATCTCTGCCGATTCCATGCAAGTCTATCGCGGAATGGACTTAGGAACGGCAAAGGTGAGTGCTATGGAGCAAGAGGGAATTCCCCATCACCTTATTGATATCCGCCATATTACAGAACCTTTTAACGTTGTCGATTTTTGTCTGGAAGCTGAGAGCGCTATTCACTCCATTTTAGCGCGTGGCCGTGTTCCGATCATTGTAGGAGGATCGGGATTTTATCTTCGCTCTTTATTGTGCGGGGCTCCCAAGGGGCCACCGACAGATCCTCTGGTGCGCCGTCAATTAGAAGGTGAATTAGAAAGAAAAGGTTCAGATCTGCTCTATTACCGTCTGCAGCAGTTAGATCCTACTTATGCCAAGACAATCACAATGCATGATAAGCATAAGATTGTTCGGGGGCTAGAAATTATTGCACTTTCTCACCAACACGTTACTGATTTTAAGCAAGAGGGCCCCTATTCTTCAGAATATGATTTTCGCTGTTGGTTTTTGCATCGACCTAGAGCTTCCTTGTATCAGCGCATTAATAATCGCTGTGAAACAATGCTAGAACACGGACTAATTGATGAAGTGATTGCTCTGGAGAAAGAGGGTTTGAGGCAAAACAGTTCTGCAGTACAGGCAATTGGCTATCGTCAGACTTTAGAATACTTAGCAACACCGCAAACCCATCCAGATTACGATCGATTTGTAGAGGCGCTTAAAGCGGCTTCGCGCCATTATGCCAAGCGCCAATTCACATGGTTTAAAAAAGAGCCCTTATTTAGATGGGTGGATCTTGATTTACTCGATCCAGAAACTGTTTGGGATATGATCATAACTAATTACCAAACCCTCTCTTAACTTCGCGTCCTAGTGCCATAGAAGCTAAAATGTGCGCGGCATAAATGGCATGAATGGCATTAATAATAGTTAAAGTGACTGCAATAAAAGGATGCTTTGTATAGAAATCTTTGATTTCAGTTAATAAATAAGTCACATGACAAGGTTTTTCGTTTTCGGCTTCTTCTTTAGAAGATAAAACATAGCCAATGACAAAAGCTGCAAAAAAGACTTTTGTGTGAATCAGAAAGAGAGCGGCGCCAGCTAAGATAAGAAAAGCCTGCTTGGCAATCTTGCCTATTTTTTTTCCCGTTTCAGAATTAGCAAAGGTTTCTACGGAACTGCAAATTTTATTAATTATATTGCAGGGACTTAAATCGCTACATGTACAAGACATCAATTTTCTCCTTCAAAAAAATCGTGTTTACATTCTACATGATACACAATCAACGATTTATAGTGAACAGGGGGGGTAAAAAGCATGCCATCCTGTTTTTCTTTTCTTCTTCCTCCTCATTCTGTAAGATGTTTAAAAAGAGGGGGAGTTATGTTTGTCAGCGTATTTGATATGTTTTCTGTTGGAATTGGTCCTTCTAGCTCTCATACTGTGGGGCCTATGCGCGCGGGCAGACTTTTTGCTCTTAGTTTAAAAGATAAAGTTCTTATTTCTTTTGTGCATCGTATTCAGGTGGATTTATATGGTTCATTGGCATTAACAGGTCTTGGGCATGGTACAGATCGTGGCTCTGTTTGGGGGCTTGTAGGAGAAGAACCAGAGACGATTGAGACCAGCTTAGCGCCTGCTCTTTTTGAAGAGATTTGTAATTCTAAAAAACTACCGCTCTTAAAAGAAAAGACCATTCCCTTTAATTATCATCGAGATATTTTATTCCATAAAAATCATGTGCTGCCTTTTCATTCCAATGGCATTCGTTTTACTGCTTTTGATGTGAATGATGAAGAAATACTTTCCAAAATTTATTATTCCATTGGAGGAGGCTTTATTGTCTCCCATGATGAGGTAAATGAATTGCCTAAAAAGAACAAATCTCAGATCTATCCCATACAGTTTAACTCATGCGATGAACTGCAAAAAATTTGCAAAGCAAAAAATATAACATTTGCCGAGGCCATGCTTTTAAATGAACGTGTGCATGCAGATGATGAGGAGATAGAGCGCAAATTACTATACATTTGGGATACCATGAAAGCGTGCATTGAAAAGGGGATTGTCACAGAGGGGATTTTACCAGGAGGGCTTAACTTACAGCGTAGAGCGCCCATTTTGTATGCCCAGTTAAAAAAAAGTAAAGGAGAAGATCCTGCAGCTGTGTTGGATTGGGTGAGTTTGTGGGCCTTAGCTGTAAATGAAGAAAATGCAGCTTGGGGAAGGGTTGTAACAGCTCCGACCAACGGCGCTTCTGGCTTAATTCCCGCAGTGATCCAGTATTATCTTACATTTGTTCCCAATGCTTCTAAAGAGGGTATTTGTATCTTTCTTCTTACTGCTGGATTAATTGGCGGTTTATACAAAAAGGGAGCTTCCCTTTCTGGGGCGGAGATGGGTTGTCAGGGAGAGGTAGGAGTGGCATGTTCAATGGCTGCGGGTGGCTTAGCAGCGGTGATGGGAGGCACTTCCGAGCAGGTGGAAATTGCAGCAGAAATAGGGATGGAACATAATTTGGGTTTAACATGCGATCCCATTAAAGGTCTTGTGCAAATTCCTTGTATTGAACGTAATGCTATAGGGGCAGTGAAAGCAATTAATGCAGCTAGATTGGCAATAAGTTGTTCAGAGAATCATAAGGTTTCTTTAGATCAAGTGATTGAAACGATGCGCCAAACAGGAAGGGATATGAAGACCATCTATAAAGAGACCTCTTTGGGAGGGCTGGCTGTCAACGTGGTCGAGTGTTGATTGGAGTTGCAAAACTAGTGTCTAATTGCATAAATTTGCCAGATTATTTTTAGCGGATTTTTTTGTAGATTGCAAAAACAGAAAACATGACATACATATTTGTAGGCTTGTTTTATGTTTTTGTAAGATGCGGAAAAAGACGCAAAAATACTCTGGCAAATTTATGCAATTAGACACTAGCGCAAAAAAGCGTTCGCGGAAGGTTTGCAATTTCCTCTATAGTGTGTTAAAAGTAAATTGCTTCAGTATAAATGGAGGAAAGATGGAAAATGCCGCTTCGCCTTTAAGTAGGGAATTACATCAAAAAGCTCTTGTTTTACCCTCTATTCTTGCCCATCTTAATGAACTTAAACCCATTTTTAATGAAGATTTTTCTGTAAAAATTCCAGAAGAAATAGCAGCTTATTTTCCTCAAACCTCCTCTTCCTTAATTTGTTTTGAACAGGATGCTAAAAACCCAAAAATTAAAGAACCAATAATTGTAGGGGTTCTTTTTTCCGGAGGACCTGCTCCCGGAGGGCATAATGTTATTCTTGGGCTTTATGAAGCTTTAAAACGTTTTCATCCAGATTCGCGTTTAATTGGATTTCTTAATGGCCCTAAAGGTGTGATTTTAAATATGTGGAAAGAGATCACGCAAGAGTTGGCACTTAACTATAAAAATGAAGGTGGTTTTGATCTCATTGGATCGGGCAGGGATAAAATTGAAAATGAGAGAGATTTAGAGTTTGCTAAAAGTACAGCTTTGAGCGAAAATCTAGATGGACTGGTTATTATAGGGGGGGATGATTCTAATACGAATGCCGCTATTTTATCTCAATATTTTGCTGAGAATCAGGTCCCATGCTCAGTTGTGGGCGTGCCAAAAACCATTGATGGAGATTTAAAGAATCGTCATATCGAAATTTCTTTTGGTTTTGATACCGCTGCAAAGATGTATGCGCAAACTGTGGGCAATTTAGCACGCGATGCTCTTTCGGCGAAAAAATATTATTTCTTTGTAAAAATTATGGGAAGATCGGCCTCTCATCTTG
>CALBHK010000078.1 GCA_937894565.1 uncultured Chlamydiae bacterium | reverse complement strand
TTCTGTCAGATCGCCTTGTTTGCGTAGCAAACGGGGGGATCTGAATAGTTACAATCAATGTTGCGTTATTGCCACCACAGTGCTATTGATTAACCCTCCAATCTTATTTAATTTCTTTAAGCCGAGAAACAAAAGTTTCAAATTTCTCTGCATTACCCTCTAAAAAGGACCATCTTTCTACTTCATTAAGATCAATTTCCTGCTCCAAGCAAATGTCTATAGCCTGCTCCATAGCTTGTTTATCATTCCAATGGTAAAAACTGGCTAAGCGATCTTTCACGCTATCCACAGGACAAAGCAATTTAATTTTTCCAAAAGACGTATCTAATTGATTAAATTTCCGAATAGGTTCATTTCCTACAGCAATGGGAGGAGACACAAATTCTAAAAACCAAGGGCATCCCACATGTTGAAAGTATTTATTTTTTTCAGTAAAGCCCATCTCTTGCAAAGCCTTTTTCACACTCTTCATGTCCTCATAAGTGACAAAGTCAAGATCATACGACTGATAGCGATTTTTAGAATAAATCGTCACACAAGCTCCCCCCACAAGAATAGCATCTATTTCTCGTTTACGTAATCCATCCGAAACAAAGCCAGCAAGTTCTTCTAAAGTTATCTTAGACCATTCTATCATAAGGGCTTTCCTTGCCTGCGGGGGCGTTTCCTAGAAATTGGTTCATAGTATTTTTCTTGCATTTCTTTAGGAAAAAACTCATATGCTTTTTGCAAAAATGCTTTTAATTCAATTAAAAATGGATAACGAGGATTAAATTGATAAATCCGCGTTTTTCCTTCTTGATAACTTATGATAATGCCTCCTTTTTCCAGTCGAGCAAGAGCCCGTTGAAAACTATATAAAGGAGAATGAAAGGTGTTTTTTAGCTCTGACGGATAACATTTTCCATTGATAAGCAAAAAGAACATCACTTTTTCAATGTTTGGATTTCCAAAGAGAGATTCTAACATCATCAACCACCTTTTTTAGTCATATTACCAACTTAGTTGGTTAATCATCAAGATATCAAAAGTCGAAAATTTTCTGCAAAACAAATCAATTTTTAGTGCAAATTTTGTGCAGTTATCTATAATAATATCATCTTGATGATGAACATGAGCCGTATGTTAATTAAACTCTTAAAAACAGTCCTTGTTTTTTTCCTTCTCTTTAGCAACATTTATGCTTCTCAGAAGGAGCTGTATCCGGAGGAAAGTATGCAAAAAAATAGTGTAGTTATTACCGGGGTCACAAAAGGCCTTGGACGTGCCCTTGTGAGTGAATTTGCCAAACAAGGATGGAAAATAGCAGGTTGTGGACGCTCTTTAAAAATGATTCAAGAATTACAAAAAGAATATGGACCAGAGCACATTTTCTCTGTTGTTGATGTTACAAATAATGCATCCGTTGCTACATGGGTACATGAGATCTCAGAAAAAATAGGCACCCCCACAATTTTAATCACTAATGCTGCTTTAATTAACCATCCTAATGTTCTTTGGAAAGTTCAGCCATCAGAATTTTCTAAAATCATGGAAACAAATGTGATAGGGGTATTTAATGTACTGCATCACTTTATCCCCCTAATGATTGAACAGGAAAAAGGCCTGATTATTAACATCAGCTCAAGTTCGGGAGTAGAAGGAGACAAGGAGTTTGCTCCCTACTGCACTTCAAAATTTGCAATAGAAGGACTTACGCAATCTTTAGCTCAAGAACTACCTAAAGGGTTGTCTGTGGTGAGTTTAGATCCAGGAGGAATTAATACAGACATGTTATACACTGCCTATCAGGAAAGCGCTAATGACTACCCCAGCCCCGAGCAAAGAGCAAAACTCATTGTTCCTTATATATTAAACATCAACCATAAAGATAACGGAAGACACCTAGTAGCTCCTTATTAACCATGATCAAAACTAGATATACCGAACGTAATTGAAGAATTGGAATTTTGACAAGAAGGCTGCTCAAAATTTTTGTCTGGAGCGAATGACCATTGCCTCTGGCAAGGCATGAGTGAAGATAAAA
>CALBHK010000077.1 GCA_937894565.1 uncultured Chlamydiae bacterium | reverse complement strand
ATGAAACTCTCCTTGTCAGAGTTGTTCTCCTATGCTACAATCGGGAATACTCAGTAATACAGGGATTTATAATGAACGATTCAAATCAGCAAGATAAGAAAGGGATTTCCAATAGTTTTGTGTTGTTTTTGGTGGCTATCATTTTGGGAGTTTTGATGCTTCAAAACTTTTTGGAAACACACATGGCAAAAGTTTCCTTTAGTTATCAGCTTGAACATCTAGTCAACTTAGATTTGATCCGCCCCGAAGAGAGTAGAAAAACTGCTATTCACGATAACCAGGCCACTTTTAGCGGACGTTTTAGGGACCAGACTACAGATATCTCTAAAAGACGTTATAAATTCCTAGAGCTTTTAAATGAGAACCACGAACTGTCTCATAAGCAAGAATTATTGCAAGCTGACATGGACAAGTCTAAAAAGAAAGTTGTCGATGCTGCAGAGTTTTTTTTGGGTGTAAGCAGCTTAGAAGTTCCCACTGAAGGCTTTAAGGTAACTGAAGAAGTTGTCCTACATGCAGTCAAGTTATTATCTCCTAATTTTCTTGCGGTCAAACAAGAAGCGGAACAGTTGGCAGCTCCATCTAAAGCGCAGCTAGAAGTTTTGGGTAATCATCTCTCTGAGTTAGTCAAGAGCTATCGTTCCACACAGTTGGGGATAGGAAATGAAGCAATGAAGCAATCTTTAAGAGAGTTGAATAACTCCATTTTGGATGTAGCTAAAGGTTCCGCTTCTATTTCAGAACAGCTTCTTGCCTATAAAAAAGCTATCTCCCAAATAGGAACGCTTAATGCCGAATTAAATCAGGAGCATGACGGGGCGCGTTTACTTGAGTTGCGTGCAGTGCGCCACTTTCAAGAGTCTGAGCAAGAATTAGAGAGGATCTCTAAAAATTTAGAAGATAATGTCATTCAATTAGATCGCGCTAGAGCCGCTGTCTCTTCGACAATTTGGTATTTTAATAATGAAGAGCTCTCTACACGCGCTTTAGAAAAACAAGATACAGAGCAGTTTAGTCACTGGTTTGCAGTAGCTAATCAAGAATGGGAGAATTTTAAGCTTAACCGAGGTGGTTTTTTTAGAGCCCCAGACCAGCCCATTAATTCTGTTTTAGAAAAGACATTTAAAAGCGAAGAGACTCAACCTCAATATACTAACTATTTCTTCCCAATTATGATTGGAATTGCTTTATTGATTGTGCTTTACGCGCTCTTTGCAAGACAGATGCGTGGAATGGGTAACAGTGCCATGAATTTTGGAAAATCCCCAGCACGTTTGATCTTGCCCAAAGGTGAAAATCGCGTTACTTTTAAAGATGTGGCGGGTGTGGACGAGGCTTTAGAAGAACTGGAAGAGATTGTCGAATTTTTACGCTCCCCACAAAAATTCACATCCCTTGGTGGCCACATTCCAAAAGGAGTGCTTTGTATTGGGCCGCCAGGAACAGGAAAAACTTTAATTGCTAAAGCAGTAGCTGGTGAGGCGAACCGTCCCTTCTTCTCTATTTCCGGATCTGATTTTGTGGAGATGTTTGTGGGAGTGGGCGCCAGCCGTATTCGCGATCTTTTTGAACAAGCTAAAAAGAATGCCCCTTGCATCATTTTTATGGATGAAATTGATGCTGTAGGGCGTCATAGGGGGGTTGGCGTTGGCGGAGGGCATGACGAGCGGGAACAGACATTGAATCAGCTTTTAGTAGAAATGGATGGTTTTGATACGAATGAAGGCGTTATTTTAATGGCTGCCACAAACCGTCCCGATGTGTTGGACAAAGCTCTTTTACGTCCTGGTCGTTTTGATCGCCGAGTGATTATAGGATTGCCCGATATTAAGGGACGTATGGCTATTCTTAAAGTCCATGCGCGTAAAATTAAAATTGATGAAAATGTAGATTTGATGGTCTTGGCCCGTACAACACCAGGTTGTTCAGGTGCAGATCTTATGAATATGCTTAATGAAGCGGCTCTTTTGGGGGCTAAGCGGGGACGTAGTGCCGTTACGATGCAGGATGTGATGGAGGCGCGTGATAAAGTGCTTTATGGCAAAGAACGTCGCAGTTTGGAAATAGATGAAAGTGAGAAAAAAACCACAGCCTATCACGAAGCTGGTCATGCGATTGTGAGTTTAAAAGTAAAACATGGCGACCCTATTGATAAAATTACGATTATTCCACGGGGTATGTCTCTTGGTGCCACGATGTTTAGGCCTGAGAAAAATCGCGTGAGTTATTGGAAAAAAGAGCTGCTCGACCAGTTGGCTATTTTACTGGGAGGAAGAGCTGCAGAAGAAATTTTTGTTAAGGATATTTCTAGCGGAGCTCAGCAAGATATTGAGAGAGCTACAGAAATGGCACGTAACATGGTCTGTCTATGGGGAATGAGCGATAAGTTGGGAACGATTGCCTACGATGAGCGTCAAAATAATGATTACGGCATGTCAGCACACGATAAAAAGTATTCTCAAGCCACAGCTGAGGAAATAGATGCCGAGGTGAAGATGCTTGTAGGGGACGCGCGTAAGAGGGCGCTTGAAATTATAGAAGAGAACCGTTCTATGGTAGAGATCATGACAGGTGCTTTGATTAAATATGAAACATTGGATAGTAAAGATGTGGGTTTAATCCTGGAAGGCAAGTGGAACGATCAAGAAAAAGAATCTAGGATGAAAATAGATTTTGAGATGCATAAAGAGCATGTGAATCCTGTCGAAAATAAGGCTGAGAATACAGGCGAGAACAAGATAAAAGAAGCCCCAGCGGTGTAGGGAAGAAATTCAGCGCAAAGAGGTAGTTTTTTCTTTATTTAGAATTGCTAATTTTTTAGAGATGTTTATTTGTCACTCAAGTTGATTTAAGTGACAAATAAACCTCTTTTTTGTCACTCAAGTTGATTTAAGTGACAAATAAACCTTCTTTTATGCTATATTCCACTTTGAGTGACAAATAAAACAGGTGCTGCATGCCAAAACAGTTAGACCCAGAAGAAATTGAGGCTATTTTACATTGCATTGCAATACATCCCGATGGTGCGTCATTACATGAAATAAACAGCGCTCTGATGATCAAATTGTCTTCTCGTACGTTGATGCGCCGACTAACAAGCCTTGTAGAGGAAGGGCGGGTCATTGTGAAGGGCAAGTCACGTGCAAAAAAATACCTACTGAATCCGGTGAATCACGGATTTTTACAGAACACAGTCCCAGAAACAAACAAATTAGAAAACGAGGAGCTAATCCCCCTAACTTCGCAAGCCCTGGACATTCAAAAAAAAGTCAGATTACCTATTCAAAAGCGAGCTTACGTTAATTATAATAGACAATTCCTCGATGATTACCTTCCTAATACCACGCAGTATTTATCGGAGTCTATTTCTCGTCATCTATTAAATTTGGGAAGAACTGACGACAGCCAACCTGCCGGAAGTTACGCACGCCAGATTTTTAACCGTTTGTTGATAGATTTATCGTGGAACTCTAGTCGTTTAGAAGGCAATACCTATTCTCTTCTTGAAACAGAACGGTTATTACAATTCAGTGAATTCGCTGAAGGCAAAGACATGAATGAGACGCAAATGATTTTGAATCACAAAGCTGCTATTGAATTCTTACTGGAAACGGAACAAGAAATTCAGATCAACCGCTACACGATCTTAAATCTTCACGCTCTGCTTTCTAACAACTTGCTTGGAAGTCCGGAAGCATGCGGTCGTCTACGTCGGATACCGATCGGTATTGGAAAATCAGTTTATCAGCCGACATCCATTCCACAATTGATTGAAGAGTGTTTTATGAAGATACTCGATAAAGCTTGTATGATCAATGATCCGTTTGAGCAAGCTTTCTTTCTCATGGTACATCTACCTTACCTGCAACCCTTTGAGGATGTAAATAAACGCGTATCTCGATTAAGTGCTAATATTCCGTTAATAAATAAAAATTTATGTCCGCTATCATTCACAGATGTTCCTTTAAATACTTATATTAATGCTACTTTGGGAATTTATGAATTAAATCGAGTTGAGTTATTAAGGGATGTTTTTATATGGGCTTATGAGCGTTCTTGCCAACTCTATTCCACAACCAGAAAAACCCTAGGTGAACCCGATCCATTTCGCTTACGCTATCGCTTTTTAATTTCCGAAAGCATAGCAAGTGTTGTTCAAGGATGTCTAAATAAAAAAATGGCCATAAAAGCTATTCGACAAAAAGCTCAATTATCAGTACCCATCGAAGATAGAGACAGATTTATAGAAGCCGTTGAAATAGAGTTACGAGGTCTACATGAAGGCAATATTGCACGTTATCGATTGCGACCCTCAGAATTTAATGCCTGGCATAAAATTTGGCAATAGGCCTCCCCAAAGAGGCCCAAAACTATTTTTTTACAGATCTTTTCGTTTTACGAACTTTTGGGGGCTCTAATGCTGCCAGCTCGTTCATTAAATCACTCAAATCAGCAAAAAAGTCATCATCAGTATGTTGTCTCTCTGTATTAGCTAAAATGTCCTTAAGTAACTTAAGTGGATCGTCTACTGAAAGGTCATTTAATCTTAAAGAATATTCCTCAATAATGGAATCACATTCTGAAAGAGCCTCATGGATTCCTCTTAGGGGGTTTTCTGGAAAGTTTTTAATGTGACGGTGAATATCCAGATAACGCGGATGAAGAACAATCATTGCAATTTCTTGTTCTAAATCTTCGATTTGATCTTTGAGAAGTAAATTATAAGCTTTAAGACTCTCTTCATTCAATGTCTCTAAAGCACAGCTTCCCAACCATTCTGATTCTAAGGTTAATAGTGAAATGAGGTCGTGATTTTCATAGGCAACAGTAAGACGCTTCATAAGCTCATCCTTCTCCGCTCGTTTTTTTGGGTCCTGTTCAAGATCGGGATGCAGTGCCTTCGCAAGACGTTTATAAATACTGTTTAATCCTTTGTCTTGTAGAGCTTCTAAATCACGTGCTTTTTGTTCTTGAAGCATCTTTTTTTTGCTCTTTTCTTTTGGAGGAGGTAAATCGGTTATTTGTTCTTCGTTATTGCCATCGAAGTGAGCTTTCATTGACTCCATCATTTTTCTTAACATCTCTTCCATCGTGTCATTGGGATGAAGCATTGATAAATCAAGATCATGAATGCCATCTTCTTTAAACATTTCTCTTAAATCACTCACATTTCTTTGAAATGCATCACCAAAGCTTTCTCCGTTAAGTTCTTGGTATAAAATCTTAATGTCTTCGTGGATTTCATCAGGGGGAAGCAAGGCGAATACCAAATTAACATCCTTTTCAAGAAAGCGTTGTAATATTTGGCGCTCTTTTTTAGTTAATGCCTTAGGTTTCTGTGTGAGTTCTTTAACTTTTAAAATAAACTGAGAAACTAAAGCAGCGACTCTTTTTTCCTCAGGCTTTAATTTTGAATGACATAAAGCCAGTGTTTCTTCGCATTTTTGATATAACATTTCAAGTTCCTCTCGCAATTGATCAATCTTGCGACATTGACGGTTAAATGTATTGTGCAAAGTGTTCAGTGATTTTTTAGAGCTTTTACCTAATGCTGGTGTGTACATTTACTAGCCTCTGTTATGAATTATGGAAATATTCTTAGGTGGGTTATAGCAGATTTCAGAAAAGATTTCCACTGATTTTTTTTGTTTGGGTTTGAACCGACATTCCACTCTTCACAGGTTGAAAAAACGTAATCTTTTAATCCTCGGAGAGATAAAAAATGCTCGGAATATTTACAAATATTCCTGCGCTTTTTTATCTCACTGAGAATCAAAATATTACATTTTTCTAACCAGGGAAGAGCGGAATGTCGGTTTGAAAGTCGTACTCTTCTGTAGCGAACTTTCTTAGAGTTGATAACCTGAATTTGATGGTTTTTAAACATAAAAAAAGCACCGGATATTTATCCGATGCTTTTTTATTCTGCGATCTCTTGCTTTATCTGCGAGGAGCAGGACGTCTATCATTTCCAGGTCTTGAAGAGTGATCTCTGGAACCCTGATCTCTGGGTGTGCGTTCTCTTGGCTTTTCTTCTACAAAACCCTCTGGTTTTGGTAGAAGCGCTTTTCTGCTCAGGCGCATTTTGCCTCTATCATCCACTTCAAGTACTTTTACGCTGACCATCTCTCCTTCTCTTAGATGATTGGAGATGTGGTCTATGCGTGCCCAATCATATTCGGACACATGTAAAAGGCCTTCCTGGTTAGGAAGAATTTCTACAAAAGCTCCAAAATCTGTGATTTTGGTTACTTTTCCATTGTATGTAGCCCCTGGTTCTACTTCAGCGGTAAGGTCGCGAATGATCTGCAAAGCTCTTTCTACCCCTTCTGAATTGGTAGAAGAGATGCTGACAACCCCATCATCATCAATGTCTATCTCTACACCTGTCTCTTCTACGATAGAGCGGATCATTTTACCACCCGGTCCAATCACAGTTCCAATTTGACTTGATTTGACTTTGATAGTGGCAAGTCTAGGTGCATGTTTAGAAAGCTCTTTGCGATAAGTGGGCACAACCTCTTTCATGCAATTTAAAATGTGCACGCGTCCTTTTTTGGCTTGAGCAAGAGCTGCTTGCATGATAGCTACTGTAATGCCTTCAACTTTAATATCCATTTGAAAGGCTGTAACGCCACTTTCATCGCCTGTGACTTTGAAATCCATATCTCCCAAAGCATCTTCCAAACCTAAAATATCGGAAAGGATAGCATAGCGGTCTCCCTCAAGAATTAATCCCATGGCAATTCCTGATATAGGACGCTCGATAGGAATTCCCGCATCCATCATGGCTAGACAGCCCCCACAAACAGAGGCCATGGATGAAGAACCATTGGACTCGGTGATATTGGATTCTACCCGAATGGTGTAGGGAAATTTTTCAATAGGAGGCAATGTTTGCAGCAGAGAGCGTTCTGCTAATTTTCCATGTCCCACTTCACGTCTTCCTGGAGGGCCCATTCTTCCTGTCTCTCCTACAGAATAGGGGGGAAAGAAATACTGGAGATAGAAACGGCGTTTGCCCTCTCCTGTAAGAGTTTCAAAGCGCTGGCTCATGCTTTCGCCACCGAGGGTACAAACAGCAATTGTTTGAGTCTCACCGCGTGTGAATAGCGAGCTGCCATGGACACGAGGCAGCAGGTTCTGCTCAATCATGATAGGGCGGATTTCATCTGTTTTACGTCCATCACAGCGTATGTGGTCATTCAAAATCATTTGACGCAAATAGCGTGCTTCTACAACTTTGAACGCTTTTTGAATGTCATTTGAGCTGTAAAGAACAGGGGATCCTTCAGGCTGGATCGCTGCAATTGCCGCTGAACGCATAGCGCTGCTAGCGTTTTCTCGTTCTTGTTTGACTGCAATACGCATGATAGAGGGCAGTTGGTGATAAATTTGCTCTTCTACCTGATCAAGCAGAGCTTGGGGTAATTTTTTAATGTGTTGGGTGTTTTTTTCTTTGCCTATCTCTTTTTTCCATGCACTTAAAGCGTGACAGATTTCTTTTATGGCGTGGTGGCCTGTTTCAATGGCTTCAATAACTTGTTCTTCTGTAAAGAAGTTGCAGTAGCCTTCGATCATTAAAATAGCATCATCTGTTCCTGCAAGAATAAGGTCTAATTTGGATTTTTCTTGTTCTGCTTCGGTTGGGTTTACAATAAATCTACCCTCTACATATCCGACTCTCACTCCTGCAACTGGCTTATCAAATGGAATGTCCGAAAGCAATAGAGCTGCTGAAGCAGCGCAAATGCCAAGCGCATCAGGTGAGTGGACGGTATCATAAGAGAGCACTGAAGCAATCAGTTGGACTTCATTGTAATAGCCTTCGGGAAACATAGGACGTAGAGGTCTGTCAATGAAACGAGAAATAAGAGTTTCGCGTTCAGTGGGACGTCCTTCGCGTTTAAGATAGCCGCCTAATGTTTTGCCTGCAGAAGAGAATTTTTCTTGGTAATGCACGCTGAAAGGAAAGAAATCGACATTTTCCTTTGGGCTGTTATTAACACAAGCAGTTGCCATGATGACAGTTTCTCCACATGTGAGAATAACGGCTCCATTGGCTTGACGGGCAATCGCGCCAGTTTCGAATCGAAGCTCTTGATTATTGATGACGATATTTTTTATTGAGCGTTTGTACATGACAATCTCCGTTAGTCGCGTGATATCTGAATGTGATATCTGAATTGAAAAGAAGAAGGCGGCTTTTCGAGTTAAGCCGCCGAAAAAAAAGAACTATCTTCTGATGTTGAGTTTGCGGCACACTTTTTGGTGACGGTCGCTGTTAGTTTGGCTGAGATAGTTAATGAGTCTGCGTCTTGCGCCCACAAGTTTCATGAGAGCTAATCTGGAAGCTGCATCTTTTGGATGATCTTTAAGATGCTCAGACAATTCAAGGATGCTTTCGGTTAGGATTGCAATCTGCACATCTGCTGAACCTGTGTCCTTTTCATGTAATTGAAACTCTTCTGTAATTTCTTTTTTTCTTTGTTGGTCCAGTGCCATTGTGATGAACCCCTATATTTATGCGTGATGAGAATCGCTTCTCTTCTGCTTGGTTTATATCTTTTTCTGATCTTTATTGTATCTTAAAATGGGATTTATAGCAATGAAAAAAAGAAGAAGGAGGACATCACTTGCCTTTATGGGTAAAAGTTGGTAAATTCTTTTTGTTATATAAATCCACTAAGGAAGAGACATGAAGAGTTTATTGATGGAGGAGCTTCATCCTTATTTTAAGCGCATTATTGACGCTGTAAAGGGGGATCTGAAAAAAGAGCATTTGAAAAAACATCCAGAGCTTTTAACTCGTTATTTTAGAGGCATTCGCGCAGACAAGCTGGGCGCTAATGAATTAGCCCCCTTTTATGATCTTTTACTTAAGTCCGGCAATGAGAATTTGGAAGAATTTATTATCCATCGCTGGATTGCGCATCATAATCCGATCTATCTCTTTTTTTCCGATGCATTAAGTCAGCATTACTCCGATTTTGCAGCTATTAAAGAGATAGAAGAACCGATAGCGCAAAAACTGATTGCCGATGGAGTAGAGCGCTTTGGGGCAATAGATCTTTATCTTTTTTCGATGATGAATGGGGTTGTATTTAGAGAGGCCCAATTTGAAGAACTGCGCATTCTGGCAGGACAAACTAAAATTCTTTCTCATGAATAAAATCTTCCCCTATTCGCTATCTCCACAAAATGAAGATGAACGCTACATGCTGGAGGCGCTTAAAGAGGCTTGGAAAGCTTTTTTAAAAGATGAAGTTCCGGTCGGTGCTGTGCTTGTACATGCAGGGCGCATCATTGCAAGGGGACACAATCAGGTAGAAATGCTCAAAGATGCTACTGCGCATGCCGAAATGCTTTGTTTAACGGCCGGCAGTGCGGAAAGTTCTGAAGGGTGGCGTTTGAATGAGATGACGCTTTATTGCACCATAGAGCCTTGCACGATGTGCGCGGGAGCAATGTTTTTATCCAGGTTAGGACGACTTGTGTGGGGGGCAAAAGATCTGCGGCATGGGGCGAATGGAAGTTGGATCGATCTTTTTGATAAGAAACACCCTATGCACACAGTTAAAATCACAAACGGGGTCTATGCTGAAATAGCGGCCGAGGTGATGAAGACATTTTTTGTGCAAAAAAGGATTGAAAAAGGAACGACAAGAGATGAAAGCGGTTATCAGGGAATTAATTGAAGGACAGAGACAGAGAGTGCTTAAATTGGCAAACAGGATAAATCCCGGTTTGACTTTGGATGATTTGTGGCAGCCTAATGATTTTCCCGAGTTGGAGTTTGATCCATTGTTTCGTTACGAAGAGGGAGTTTGGCACGGAATGGAAGCAGTTTTAGTGGCATTACAGGGTTCTCAAAATCAAGAAAGAAAAGAATAACAAAATTAAGTAGAAGAGGGGAAGAGGGTAAGATATACGCATCAGGCAAGATAGGTTAACCGCAGAGTCGCAGTGTACGCTGAGGAAACGCAGAGAAACATTTTAATTTTTTCTTTAAATTGTTTATTGTTCCCAACAAGATATCGCAATTTTTCTTTTCTCCGCGCTTCCTCGGCGTACACTGCGGCTCTGCGGTTAGTTCCTCTTGTCCGTAAGAGTTAGATCATCTGCTCTCTTCTTGCTCTTCTTAATTCTGTTTATCTTGTTATTTTTTTGTTATTTTTTCTTGAATCGGCGGATTTTGGAAGAGCCTAATCTTTCCAGTGCATCATCCCAAGAGTAGGTCCAATCATATGGCGTGCGCAGCCCATACCCAATAGTCGCCCACAAATAGGCCCATAAAGAGCCAAAAAAGGCCAAAGAAAATGTTGCCCAATCGCTATTATAGAGGCACATAAAAAAGGTGCCTATAAAAAGCAGCGAGAGCAGCCATTTTACAGAAATAGGGAAGGCAAAAAGCAGCATGATCGTGCCATCATTATTCATCATGGACCAAAAAACGATGAGGGAGAAAAATAGAGCCGTGCATCCGCTTACGACAAGTATTGGGGCATCGATCGCTAGGTAGGGAAGTAAACTCAGAGCTCCTAATAGAGAAGCTCCCAATGTAAGAATGATAAACAACCGTTCTTTATAGCGCATGCAGATCGTGCCACCAGTGACGGAGATGATGTAGCACTTAAAGGCAAGGTTGAAGAGAAAAGAAAAATCGATGCCATTGGAGGCCTCTTCAATAAAAAAGTAGGTGAAGGGCTGCCAGAGGAAGTAGCGATGCAAGCCAGTCCAAGAAATAGAGAGAAGATCTTTGGTAAGAGAAAGTTGAAAGAAATAGAGAAACCAACGGTCAAATAACGCGGCCAAGATAGAGGCGCAAAAAATGAGACCCAAAACAACTTTTACACTAGTAGGCGTGGCGATAGGAGGTCCCTGTTCGAAGCGATTTGCCATTAGAGCTCTCTCTGTTTACTTCCTTACTTAACAGGTTTATAATACACCATATAACCGTTTTTCTCGTAGTCTTTTCGAGCATCTTCAAGTTTGATCTCTCTAGTAGCACCGCAACTCCAGTTAGGTGTATCGTTATAAAGGTAAACTTTTCCCTCTTTAAAAAGGTAAGTATAATAATGTCCACCACCCAAAGTGGCGCCGCTATGCACGACAACGGCAGAAAGAGAGCATTCTACATTTTGATTTTCGTTATCTTTTAAGGTGATTTTATCAGGAATTGTAATGTTGCAAGTGTTTTTTGATGTTTTTTGTGTTTTGTGGTTACAGATGTATCTTTTAAGTTGCACACATACTCTAGAGGTGTTTTTTTCGATGCTATAGCTTCTTTCCATCTTATAGAGCTCAATTTGCTTTAATTCATTTTTCCAGTCGGTTATTTCTGTGGTTTTTGTAGAAATGCCATCAGATAAGGTAACTGGTTTTTCGCCCAGGTTGAATATAAAAGCCTGTTTAGTTTCAGTTAATTCGCTTAAAGCATTATTGATTAAAGAAGGTAAGGTGGAGATAGTTAGCTTTTCCAAAATTTTTGGATAAGATTCTTTTAATGCTTTGAGGAGGGTCATGCATTCGGGTAATTCGTGAGAAAAGCTCTCGTTTTGGTATTTTTCGTATAGGGAAATCAACGCTAGGCGGGCTTTTATGTGATTCTTCTTATAAAACTCTGCACGCATTTTTATTTTTTGTTCCAAATCACTCAGGTCGAACAGATCTTCATCTATGCTGTTATCAAGAGAAAGCTCTCTTAACTGACGGCTCAGATCTTTCCTTAATTCTTCTGTTTTTTCTTTCTGTGCTTTTATGATCTGCGTGAAATCAATCTCTTTATTAAGCTGTAAATTGGAAGGATCGCTCAATTCAACGCCTATCAAATCTACAGAAGATTCACTTATTTTTTCTGACTTTCGTTTATGAGTCTCTTTCATGATCAATGTGTTTTTAATCTTTAACAATTCGTGTAAAGCCTGCATGAATTGGTAGGCATCTTCTTGGTCGGAAGAACTTCTTTCACTAAAATGGGCTGGACAAAAAGCCCTTAAAGCTTGTCTAAAGTGGTTGACTGTAGTGCCTGAAATGGTCATTGCTTCTTCTGAAGTGATTTCATTAAATAAAGTCACAAAAGCCGCAAAGGCTTTTCCTTGAGGTGTTTTTTTATACTCTATATGTTTTCCAAATTTAGTTTGTAGTTCCTCATTATTCTCAAGCGAGATTAGAAATGCTTCTTCCAGAGTAATTCCGTCGTCTTGCGTCGATGATTGAATAGAATTTACTGGCTTAGAAGATTTGGAGTTTGATGTTTTAGTACCTGAAAAAAGATCATCAAACACTTGATCTGTAAAGGTTAGTTCTTCATGCTGGGGTTCAGGTTGTGTTACTGATTTGCCTACAGGTTCTTTTTTTTCTGTTTTTTGATGAACGCCTTTTTTATAAAGATTGAACGCCAGTTGAAATTCTTCTTCTGTTTCTTTAAAGGGCCTAATGATGGCTTCAATGCTTTCTTTATCTGTATGGATAAGAGCCCATAAGGAAGAAGAGATATAGCAGGTGTTGCCCCCATTGATCATGCGGTTGAGTCTAGCAAGAGGGGGAAGAAGGGGTTCTGATTTTTTAAGAGGTGTTGTTGGTGTTTTTTCAGTGGGGGTTGTTGTGGTTGTCGTTAGTATTATTTTGGCTAGTCTTTCTTTACGCTCTTTATGCTTATTACCAAGCTCTTGTAGTTTGGAGATTCCTGAGGTTGTAGTTTTTTTTGTTTCGTTGGTATTCTCAGTTTTTGGAGGCTGAAGAGGCGGTTGATTGACGTCTTTTGTTTCTTCGGTATCTTTGTCTTGTTTATTTTCTGTTGTTTGCTTGATCGGGGTAGTTTGTTTAGGAGGAGTTGTTGTTTCTTTTGGGGAATCTTTAGGTGTAGGAGTAGAATTCTCCTCTTTTTTTATTTCGTTAGTATTTGTTTGCTTGATCAGGTTAGTTTGTTTAAGAGGGGTCGTTGTTGTTTTTGTAGGGTTGGTTTCAGAACTTCCAGGCTCTACGATAAAATGACTTAAAAGAGGGATAAGGCGTACTACGGTATCAATTGTATCTTTGTTACGGATATAATCTGCATAAGAAGAAGCCTTAATTTGAGGGGAATCCTTATCGTCTTGCCCCGTCTTTTTACCACAGCAACAATCAAAGATAGCCAAAGCAATTTTTTGAATTACAATAGTTAGATTAGTTAAACAGGTGATCAATGGAATGGGTTCGCAAAATTCATAGAATTTTATTCCGCAAGTTTTAGTCATTAGTTTACCTAAATTAAATTATTATACATTATTCTATCATAAACTGTATTAATTTACAGTAAAGATCTATTTTTGAGATCTGGAGTCACTAACAACTTAAAGAACCTAGTTATACCGAATGTGATTCAAGATTTGGTTTTTGACAGCGTCGGCTTTGCACTAAAATTTTTATCTTCACTCATGCCTTGCCTTAAGGCAATGGTCATTCGCTCCAGATAAAAATTTTGGGCAGCCTCCTTGTCAAAATTCCAATTCTTCAATCACATTCGGTATAAATAAAAAAAAGAGGGCTTATGAAGACTCAGTTGTTGTTAATGCGCCATGGGGAGACTGCTAGTAGTGGCTATGCTGCTGATGATCTTAGACAGTTAACTCCAAGGGGTAAGCTCATGCAAAAAATAATGGCGCAGCGCCTAGAAGAAATGCAACTCATCCCGGTTAAAATTTATAGTTCCTCTCTTATTCGCGCGGTTGAAAGTGCAGAAATAGTGGGGGAAATTCTTGGAATAGAGGTGGAACAAACACCCGCTTTAGGATTGGATTTTAATAAAGAAGTTCTCTTTGATCTCATTGAAATGCATTTTCCAAAAAGTTTGCTTTTTGTAGGGCATATGCCTACTCTTCCCCAATTTTTAAATGCATTAGTGGGAAAAAAGGTTTTAAATGCCATGAAACAAAGTTCATTAGCGATTGTAGATATTTCTTTGCCTTTAGAAGCTAAGGCTTCAGTTTTTTTAGATTATATCGAATGTGACTGAGTATAGTAGTTGTAAAAATCGCAATTTCCCTCTAAACTCTAATCTTGCCTTGCGAGATAGACCGAACATGGTTAATCACGTTCGGTATAGTTTGACATGAAAATCTCTTAGAGATAAAACGTCATAGGTAGTGAGTCAAGCTCGCATGCGCCTATTTCATTAATTGGATTCACTGAAATAGGTTCATATGCCATCTTAGGAAGGTATGCAACAACTAAACAAGACACTAGCAAACTAGTGCCGTAAACTTAAGGAGTCTATAAAAATGACCGAGAAAAAACCAGCTGCAAAGAAAACAAAAAATTCAGCCTTTATGGCACCCGTGAACATCACAAAAGAACTTGCTGATATCGTAGGAGCAGGTCCAATGCCTCGCACAGAAATTACACAAAAATTATGGGCGTATATTAAAAAACATAATTTGCAAGACAAGAACAATAAACGCATGATCAATCCGGATGAAAAATTGAAAAAAATTCTTCATAAGCCAACTGATATGTTTAAGATGACCAGCGAAGTTTCCAAACACATCAAGGAAGCAGCTAAAGCTTAATTTAAATTGTTTCAGAGGCGGCATAGGGGGAGACCTTTATTGCCGCTTCTTTGTTTTTTTAGAGAATTGCATGAGTAATAGATTTTTTTCTTTTTTAACGGAGAGGCTTTGGGATATTTTTTGCCTATTTTCAATTGTTGGAATCTATCCGCGATGGATTGAACCCAATCTTTTAACCATTCAGCGTTATGGCATGCCTATTAAAAATCTTTCCCCTTCACTGAAAGGGCTTCGCATCGTGCAGTTTAGTGATTTGCATTTTCATCAAAAAAGCAGTCAATGGTTTTTGCGCCGTCTTTCTAAAAAAATTAATAGTTTACAAGCTGATCTTCTTGTTTTTACAGGAGATTTTCTTTGCCGTTCTAAACTAGAGAGCCCTGAAGTGCTTATAGAATTTTTAAATAGCTTGCAAGCCAAAGAGGGCTATTTTGCGATTTTAGGCAATCATGATTACGCCTTTCCCATTAGCAGAGATCAAGAGGGAGGTTATAGGATTGTAGAAGAGGAAGAAAATTTGCTGCTTAAAGGCTTTAAGCTCCTCTGGAAGCCCAAAAAAAATATTCCCCCCAAAAAAATTCATGCAGTTCCTCTTCACAAAAAACTTCTTGAGCTGCTTAAAAAAACTCCTTTCAAGCTGCTTCATAATGAAACGCAAACCCTTTTTATTAAAGGAGAACCCATTTCTGTTTGTGGCCTCGGAGAATATATGGCAGGGCAATGTATACCTTCTCTAAATTCTTTGCATCCCCTGGTGGTGCTTTTGCATAATCCGGATGGTGTTGATTTACTTAAAAATATGGGCGCTGATTTAATTCTCTGCGGACATACTCATGGGGCGCAGGTTAATCTTCCCTTTATCTGGAAGCGTCTTTGTGATTTAGAACAGCCTCAATTTAAAAGAGGCTTGCATCATCTGGAAAACGGATATCTTTATGTGAATAGGGGAGTTGGAGGATTGCCAAAGTTTCGTTGGTTTTCTATTCCCGAAATTACAGTATTTGAATTGGAGGAAGCTTGAAGAATATAGGATTGATTTTGTTGGCGGGAGGCACCGGTGCAAGAATGAGAAGCCCTGTTCCCAAGCAATTCATGCCATTAAATGGTAAATTGCTTTTAGAGTATAGTTTAGAGATGTTTTCTTCTCTTTCTTGTATTAAAGAAATTGTGTTAGTAATAGAGATTAATAAATATCCTTTCACTCATGCCAAGCCGGGAAATAGGCGCCAGGATTCTGTTTGGAACGGTTTACAGGTCATGAATAAAGGAATGGAATGGATTTGTATTCACGATGCAGCACGCCCCTTTATTCTGGCGCACGATGTTGAAGCAGTTGTTAAAGCGGCTAAAGAAAAAGGTGCAGCAGCCTTAGGAGTGCCCGTACAGTCTACTATTAAGCAGTGCACAAGTTCAGGAGATGTGATTAGAACGCTGGACCGTAGTGATTTATGGGAAATTCAGACACCTCAAGTGGTTCGAAGAGATCTTTTAGAGGCTGGATTTTTAGTGGCTGCTCAACAAGATCTTAGCGTTACAGATGATCTTAGTTTGGCAGAACTTGCTGGAGTTGTACCTAAAATTGTTTGCGGAAGCCGCAGTAATATTAAAATCACAACGCAAGAGGATTTAGCTTTTGCTGAATATTACGTTAAAAGAGGGTCTTAATGCCGCGCTATAAAATTGAAATCCAGTATGATGGCACGCATTATAGCGGCTGGCAAATTCAGCCCAACGCTCTTTCTATCCAGGAAAAAATTGAGCAGACGCTCTACATTTTTTTAAGACAGCAAATAAAATTAGTAGGAGCTGGTCGTACCGATACCGGAGTGCATGCTTTAGGTCAAATTGCTCACTTTGATTATGAAAAAGAATTAGAATCTTTTCGATTTATCTATGCGGCTAATAGTTTGCTGCCGCCCGATATTCGTATTTTAAGTTGCGAAAAAGTTTCTTCAGATTTTCACGCTCAATATTGCGCACAAGGTAAGATTTATCACTACTTTTTTAATTTTAAACCAGTGCAGTTGCCGTTTCATCGCCAATATGCGCTTCACATCCCGCATGCGGTGAATTTAGATAAATTAATACAGGCCAAAGAGTTTTTAATAGGGACGCACGATTTTACCTCTTTTGCCAATTCAAAAATGGAAGGATCAGTTTCTAAGGATCCCGTGCGTACTATTTTTAGAATAGATCTTATTGAAGAGGAGGGGATGCACCGTTTAGAATTTTTTGGGAATGGGTTTCTTTACAAAATGGTGCGTAATATGGTGGGAACACTATTAGAAGTGGCTGATGGGAAAAGAGAGCCTCAGGACATAAAAACCATTTTAGAAAAAAAAGACCGTAAATTAGCCGGTAAAGCGGCTCCGCCTCATGGATTATTCATGATTAAAGTGTTATATGCCTGATCGAGGGTATTGTAGATATCAACGCCTGATTGGCGTAATTCTTCCATTTCAAGATATTTATAGGAGGTAATTAAAATGGGTTTAGCACTGCTGCCCATTAAAGCGCGTAACCCTCTGGGGCTATCTTCAAATCCGATGACCTTTTCTTCCTTGTTTGCAAAACGGGAGATAGCCAATTGGTAGCACTCAGGATGGGGTTTTGGGTGTTGATAGTCAGAGCGAGTGATCTTATAGGGAATTTTTTGAAGAACAGGATGCTGCTCGCAAATGAGATTAAAATGTTCGGAGGAGGAATGGGTGACAACAGCGTGTTTGATCTCTTTTTCTTGGAGAAGAGAGATTAATTTTTCTGCTCCGGGCATCAGTTCGATGGTTTGAGTTTTTAGTAATTGAGTGTAGAGGCGAAATTTTTTAGGGTAGAGAATTTGCCAATTGTTCTGTTTTTCTTCAAGAGTGGGGAGTGAGCGAAATAGTTCTGTTCGAAAGACTTCTGTGCTTTGGTGGGTGAACTGGCAATAGGTGGAAAAATCCCAGGGCATGACAAGATCATACTCAGCGCACATCAGCTGATAGGCTTTGAATTGAAGCTCTTCCGTGTTGACTAAAAGCCCATCAAAATCGAAGAGGAATAGGCTATAACCTGCTAATTGTTTCACAAATACAAAACCCTGGTCTTATTTACCTTAAATAGGTTATTTTATAGCAAATTATGTAGGAATGGAAGCCATGATCGCCTTTTTAAGAGGAAATTTAATTCATATTGATCCCGTCTCTGTGCTTATTGATGTGAATGGAGTGGGCTATCGTGTGCATATTCCAGCTTCTTTATTTGGTGAACTGCCCTCTATTGGCAAGCCTTTCACAGTGCACACAACGTTGGTGATACGTGAAAACTCTCAAACTCTCTATGGGTTTTCTTCTCAAGATCAGGTGAACTTATTTGAAACGCTCATTGCAATTAGGGGGATAGGCCCAAAACTCGCTCTTTCTATTATTGGCCATATGAGTGGTGCTCAACTTTATACCTGCGTGGCACAAGAAGACACTGACATATTAAGCCGCATTCCTGGAATTGGTAAAAAGACAGCCACAAGATTAATTGTAGAATTAACAGATAAGCTCTCTGCATTTATGGAGAGCCATGGCCCAACAAATAGCAAAGTGAAAAGACAAAATACCCATGCTAAAGACGCTATTAGTGCGTTAATTAATTTGGGCTATACTCAAATGTTAGCTCAGCAGGCAATTGAGCGCTGTTTGCAGGAGTTGGGAGAAAAAGAGGTGGATCTGCCTCTCTTAATTACACGTTCGCTTAATTACGTGAAGTAACTTTAGAATCAATTTATGCCGCATTCATTTCAATCACCCAAGCTTTCATTACTTGATAAAATCGATAAAGATCTTCCAAATCTATCCATTCTGCATCACTATGAATCTCTCCTCCAACTGGACTAATCACAAGAACCGGAATTTGCTTTTCTCCAAAAAAGCGAGCATCTGAAGCTCCGTCAGATTTAATGGATTCTACATCAATGTTATACATTTTTTTTGATAATGCTTTAAATCGATCAAAGGGCATTTGATGAAGATTTTCTTGTCGAGCCGCACCTTCTATAAGAGTTTCCAAAGAAATATCAGGATATTTTTCGATAATTTTTTCCACTTCCCTTGTTATTTGAGTAGAGTTAAGAGGAAAAGGATAACGTATATCTAATTTAGCCTCTGCATGTTCAGGCACTTGATTAACACTCTGACCTCCTTGAATAAATCCTACATTGACTGTGGGAAAATAATCAGAGTAAGTTATTTTTAATTGATCAAAATGTTTGTTAATGTCTGTTAACGCCTGCATTAGTTTATTGATTGCATTTTTTCCCATTTTGTGTCGCCCCTCCAGGGGCTTGATTGTTTTTTTTGCTCGTACCCCAGGCTTTGCAGCCCCTCCAGGGCAGCTACAGCCTGGGCTAATAACTGTCATCCCTCCGGGATTTTTTCAACTTAATCTTTAAACGGCGAAAGATTTAAGATTGGGGATATCATAGGCGACATTTCTATTTGACGCTGACATTAAAAAAATAACAGCGCGATTTTCAGATAAGGTTTTCATATTCTCTTAAATAGGCACAGGTTTGGGGTAAAGATTGCTTTTCCAAAATACTTAAATATTCGTTCGAGTTCTTTGAAGGATTCTTAAGACTCTTGCGGGTTTTTTGAACCGTCTCTATTACTTTAGCCGGAGCAAGGTCTAATAAGTGCCGTAAAAACTCATCAGGATGTTGAGCATCAATTTCATACTTGTATAAGGCTGAAGAAGGAAAATCGGATAGATTATAAGTGACAATGGTTTGAGCATTAGCCTTAATTGCTGCGGCTAAGACGTGACGATCATTTGAATCGGGAAGTTTGATTCCCTCAATTAAGTCCTCATAATCTTCAACGAGGCAATCTCTAACATGTAAGTCCATCTTAGATCTAATTGAGTCAAGGCGTTCCGAAGTTAAATCAGGACGGTTTTTCAAGAGATTGCGCATCCATTCCTTATGAATTTCTTGCGTCCATTTAGCATGATAAAGGTCTGTCAGGGCTAAGTGCATGAGCAGATCTCGAAGCGGAGCGGAATAGAGAACACAGGAATCGTAAATGACGATAAATTGAGCCATTAATATCCCATATCCAGTTCTTGCGCTTCATTAGCTAATTCATCCAAAGTTTTACGACGAGCGGCATCGATTTTGTTCTTATAGTCCATTAGATCTTGAAATAACACTCGTCTTCGTGTGCCTACCTTGCGAAAAGGGATCTTTTTTTCCTCTAAGAGACGGATCAAAAAAGGACGAGACACATTCAATAAATCAGCAGCCTCTTGTGTTGTTAGTTCAGCATGCACAGGAATCAAAGTTACTGCATTTCCTTCGGCCATTTGAGTTAAAATAGTTACTAATAGCTTGAAGGCAGAAAGTGGTAAAGTCACGCAACTGTGGTGGTGATTGCTTGTTTCCAGTGATATATCAACAGTTTTGTTTTTTTTGAGATTTAAACTTGCTAAAACACGACTGGAATTACGGGCCAATTCAACTTCGCTATCACTTGGTATCATTGGCTCGGTATAATGAAACGATTGAGCAGTCATAAGATCTTCTCCTCTAATAAGTTCTTATCTTTAATTTATCATTTTTTCGAAATATTCGCAATGAAAGAAATTATCGAATTTCTTCTGCTCTTAATATAATTCAGTGAGCATCTTTGTAAAATAGGTAACTATTCTGCTAAAAAGTGGTCCAAATTTATAAAATATTGGTAGTAGTAGGGCTAGGGTTTTAGTTAATATGTATTTCTCTTTTTTGTTTAGTGGAATGACATTACGATTTGTAAAGTAGACTTCTTGCGTAATTAAATTTTTGTTATCTTTTTACCTATTTCATGGAGGAA
>CALBHK010000076.1 GCA_937894565.1 uncultured Chlamydiae bacterium | reverse complement strand
CCATTGTTTTGGTTCGAGACAGCGTGATTTGGATAAGTAAATCGGGCGCAAACTTAATTGGCACATTGGCAACTAATTCAGGATTCACAAACAGCACCCTTTGGACTACCATTTCACCTCAAATTCAAACAATTGGCACCTATGTAGGCCCTATTTTTTCTAAGATCGGCACCGCTCTTATGACAGGTTATGGCACAGGCGGCCTGCTGAGTGCTTTTGTTGTTTTAAGTGCAGTGAAACTTTGGAAATCTACAGACAAATGCTCTGTCGGCTTTATTTTTCATGTCTTAATCACTATAGTCGCCGCAGCGCTTGCAGTTGTAGCTTTCACATATGCCGGCGGCGTTATTGTTTAGAATATTTGTCTAACAAGATACTCTTATCTTCTTCAACATGCATCTTCCAAAACCATGTAGGGTCCTCAATTGCTTTCAAACGCTCCCCCTTCTCATCGATCTCTAAACGATGTCCGGAAGACACACAGATGGTACGCGCATTTTCAAATTTTACGCCGCAAGCAAAAAACTCTGCATTCCCCTCTAAAGTGATGTGCAAGCTCTGCACTTTCACATCATGCAACTCTGCCTTGCCGCACTGCTCGGAATAAACCAAAACACCCTTTTCATCTATATGTCCCATCACTTGCTTAGCTTCTATAATCAAAGAACCCTCTATCTCTAAATCGCTAATATCCACCTCACTGCACTCAAGATGCAGTTCAGCCCCTTTAGAGAGTTTGCCTCTTCTTATTTTTTGTTCAATAATCTCCCATAAAGGCCCCAAAGCCGGGTGTAAAAAAAGCCGATAAGAGGGCCCATTTTTTATATACTCTTCGATTGTAGGCTTTTCTGGCATCTTAAAGGAGCATTTTTCTAAAACATCTCTAAAATTATTTATTATGTCATAAAAAGCAGACAAAGGACTCTCTTTAACATCCACTCCCTCTACATAAGAGCGTTTTGTCACAGAAATGACCCTTTCGCGCCGATTAAAGAGCACAAATGAACGTAAATCTTCTTTAGAAAATGTGATTAAACCATCTGCGATATTTTGCATCGTCGACTCAATCCTGCCCCCTTTTACATTCTCAGACTTTCCATTTTCTACAACGGGGAACTCTTTATTTAAATTCACAAGCAGGCCAGGCGTGCAATTTTTCTTAACTTCCTGCTTCATCGTCTCGATGTGAGCATAAAGCAAATTGATATTGGCCGGATAATTGGGGCAATCTGTTAATCCCATCTTGGCAAATTGGGGATATTCTATATTTCTGATCGAATAACCATAACCCTCTTCTTGCTTTTCTTCTACTAAGACATCCACACCCTCCGCAGCGTTAAGTAAACGCTCGCATGCCATAAATCCAAATGCCTTTTTTTCGTTAACTCCAAAACCCGCTAATGCCAGCATATTACCATCTAAGCCAGCTAAAGGGTTATTAATCTGACGCAGCAGCAAATAGTGAATGCCTTGACTGAGCAGCTTATCTAATATTCCCTTATCTAAAAGCATTTTCCAAATCACCCCATGACCGCCCGGTTTAAATATCGGCTGTAAAGGCCCCTCATTAGCCCACAGCCCCTTCACACTGACAACAGGTACTTGCGGTTGAGAAAAAAAGATAAAACTCTCTCTTGGACGGTGAAACCATACACAATTTTTACAGATTTCTAAGATATGAGAGATGTTTTGCTTTTCTTCAGAAGTCATCATCACAATAGGCACAGTGACCTGCTTGCCATATAAAATATAATGAAGGCGCTCTCGAGCCTGCAAATCTATGACCAGTCCCTCCAAGAGTGTACGGCCCAAAAAATTAAGCTTAGCGACCGGCAATGGCTGCGCGCTATAGGGGTCTTTTAAATCCAATCTATCCCCGGCTCCCCCTACAGGATAGACCTCTGCAAATTGAGCAAGCGTGCTAATGCCATCTAAAATAGCTTGTTTATTCTGGGCACATGGTTTGCTTAAATCAAAATAGGGAGGCACATGATAAGAAAGTTCAGCCTCTTTTGAACAAGAATGGTCCATTAACTCGAGCAAAGTCAAATGGTAGCCCAAAACTCCGCCTATAGTGTCATAAAATTGCTCCACGGTGGCAAGCGAATTAAGCAAGGGGATGATATTTTCGCCTAAGAGATGCTGCTGATTAGCGGCTATAAGGGAGTAGAGGATCACACGCTGCATTTCTGTAAGTTGTTGATTAACAACAGGGTACGAATTGAATTTTTTTTCTAAAAACACGCATTTTTCTGAAATGGAGAGTGCTTTGATGGCATCAACAAGAGGCTTAAGGGTAGCAATTTGAGAGGCAAGAGGGGATGTATTCATGCTGATAACATAACAAAATCATTCAAAAAGAAAAAGAAAGATACAAAGAAGAATGACAGGATGGGCAGGATCGGCTTCGCCGGCAGGATAGGCAGGATAAAAACATTGGTAGGAAAAATAAAATTTTACCCT
>CALBHK010000075.1 GCA_937894565.1 uncultured Chlamydiae bacterium | reverse complement strand
CCCAGGGCAACGCCCTGGGTATGAATCAGTTGCATATCGCAGTCTGAAAGACTGCAAGGAATAAAAAATGTCACAATCCCTATCCAGCATTCTTATTCACATTATATTCAGCACAAAACAACGACAATCCCTTATCCTCCCCGAAATAGAAAGAGACCTCTACTCTTATATTGCAGGTATTATACAATCACACAATGCTCAATGCCATGAAATTGGAGGCATTGAAGACCATATACATCTTTTAATTTCACTACCAAGAACACTTGCTTTAAGCAAGCTTCTTGAAGAAGTTAAAAAAGGATCTTCTAAATGGATTAAAACAAAAGGACACACACATTTTGCTTGGCAAAATGGTTACGGAGCCTTTTCTATAGGACAATCTGCCTATGAAAATTTACGCAAATACATTCAAAATCAAAAAAATCATCACAAAAACATTTCGTTCCAAGATGAATACCGAAAAATTTTAAAAAAATATCAGGTGACTTATGATGAAAAATATGTTTGGGACTAATTCTAAAAATAAAAAAAACCCCAGGTTTCCCTGGGGTTAATTTCATGAAAAAAATAGAAGACAATTAATAATTATACTTCTTTTCAGCAAGTGAACCTACGCGTAATCAGTGTTTTACAGCATCAAAAATCAATTTAGCAAGTAAAACGACCAAGATCACGCATCCTACAGGAATTAAGATCTTAGCGGCTAAAAGACTAGCTGCAGCACTTCCCAATACAATGATCCCTTTAGCTGCAAGACTACCTACAACAATTGCAGCTGTTCCCACAATCCCTGCAAATACTTTAAATGTAGTGGCTGAAAAGATACACTTGCAAAAATTTTTAATTTTTGAATTCACCACAACACCTACAAGCTCGATGCCACTAGCGTCCTCAAACCCATCATCATCGATTTCTGGATTATAGGGCGGCGGTGGGGTGTAACTATTAACGTCATTATTCATCTCTTACCTCTTGGGTTTTGTTTTTTGATGTACACGATTATATATGACTTTTATTAAGAAAAGATAAACACATACCAAATGTTTTAACAAATTATTAACTACACAAAAAAACCCCCAGGTTTCCCTGGGGGTTAAATCAAAAAATAAAAATATTTTTTAACTACTAAAACCGTGACTGCCGCTTAGCGCTTTGCTTACACAATCAAAAGCCAACTTAGCAAGTAAAACGACCAAGATCACGCATCCTACAGGAATCAAGATCTTAGCTGCTAAAAGACTACCTGCTGCACTTGCAAATACAATGATCCCTTTAGCTGCAAGACTTCCTACAACAATTGTAGATGCTCCCACAATGGCTGCAAATATTTTAAATCCATTGGCTGAAAAAATAGACTTGCAAAAATTTTTAATTTTTGAGTCCTCAGCTCCATTAATGTTTATTTCATTAACTTGGATAGGGGGGGGAGTATTATCGCCACCTGTACTAACATTAAGATTCATTCTATCACCTCTTTGTTTTGTTTTTTTGATCCAACGAAGCCAATTATATAAAAATATTATTAAGAAAGGATAAATATATACATATATTTTCACAAAAAAAAGCGAGCACTTTTTAAGTGCCCGCTTTTTTTTCTGAATCAGTAAGTACTATCTTCCAGCTACAGCGTCAAATATGCGCTTAGCAAGAAGGACAGCCAAAACGATACAACCAATTGTCAATAAAGTCTTGGCAACTGCAACGCCTGTTACAATTAGACCAATAGCTACAACCACTGCAACTATTTTAAATAGACGGCTAGAAACCACAGAAGATGCCAACTGTTTAGCATTAGCAATGAATCCACCAAAAATGTTGCTGATTTTTTCTTTAATCCCAACACCTACTTTTTTTATAGCGTCAGGATTAAATGGAATCACATCTTGAAATGGAATCACATCTTGAATTGTATCGCTTAGAAACTGAACACCAGTTCCAATCTGCTGCAAAGGATTAAATGGAACTACATTTTGAAATTGCTCTCCTAAATAATTGATACCATTCTGCATAGTTTGAAAAGCTTGCGCTCCATAGCCCGGTAAATTCTGATAATCACCTTGATCTCCCATATTCCCATTATCAAGATTTTGATTTTGCTCATAAAGATCCAACCCGTAGTTACTCAAAAACGAACCATATCCATAATTATTATTCATATTATCCATCGCTAACCTCTCATGTTTTTTTGTTACTGCATTCAGTTTATATTACATTTATTAAGAATAAATAAATTTGAATAATAAAGAATAAGAAAACTCATTATTCATTAATTCAATAGATATGTAGCGTTGCTAAACTCTTCAATCTCTACTGCCAACTCATTTAGTTTATTACAATAAGCATCAGTAATTTTATCATGGGCTTGCCAATCATAAATTCTATACAAAATCAAAGTCGTAGCAGCAAGAACTCCGATTGCCAATACAGCATTCACTGCAAGCAGACCGCCAATGATCACACACACAGAACCGGCAATAGTTGCCAACTTTAACCCATTACTTACAATGACCGCTAATTTTGCCTCTCTTAAGATCTGATTGACGCGCATTTGAAATCCTTGAATCTTTTCATCCATCTCCGGTGTAATGTTCCATTTTTTGGATTCATTCACTGTATTATTCATTTTTGTAACAAGCGGACCATTTAATCTAGACATCGTCTCAAGATTTTTTTTGTTTACAGCTAATCCAATGACATCATAAAAAACAGCAAAAACAGCAGCAGCTACTAAAATCAACACACCTGCATTTTTGTTTCCTTTCTCGGAAGAAAAACCACTGCAACAACAGCCGCAGTTAACTGATATATAGGTAAAATTGCTCTCATAAACTCTATCTCTAGAATTAAATGAGCTGTAATCACTTTTATTCAGGTCATCATAGTCACTTATTTTGATGCGTTGAACGACCCCTTCAATATCTTCAATCAGAGTAGAAAATTGACCTTTAATCCCTTGTTTAAATTTCCCTTGCTTGTTTTCCACATCAAGTACTTCTTCTGTTCTCAATGTAGAGTTGGGACTATATTTTTCCATCGTATAAGCTCCTTATGGTTTCTTTTGATTTTTCTGGATCCTATTCCACTTTTATTAAGAAATTATAAAAATAAAAAAAATTTCTATTCGTTATTTAAATAGCCTGCGATAGTTTTTGCATTATGCAGCACCATCTTTTCATAACTCTCCCCAGTAGAGCCTTTGCATCCCATAGCATCTCCGTACAGATAGGTATCAGCAATTCTAACCTCCAGGCCCATTTCCCGACTTGCTTCTACGATCTTATTAATAGAATCACGGCTCACATTGCTTTCCGGAAAAATCACAGAAATACGGTGCTGAAACAAAAAATCCACAGTATGCTGAATATCTGAGGTGCTGAGCTGACTATCGGGCGATAAGCCTTCTGGAGCTGCAAAACGCTTCTGCCATCCGCCATTTTTCTCCTCTTCTTCTGTAGATAAATAGCTTCTTGTAAAATAATTAAACGCATCATGGCTTGTCACCAAAAACCGCTTCTGGGCAGGTACTTGCCTAAGCACACTCTCCATCTCTTCATGCAATTCATTTAAGCGCGCTTGTAGCTCAAAGCCCCTTTGGCGATAGAGCTCTGCATTTTTTTTATCCTCTTTCCCCAATGCCTGCGCAATCAGAGGAATACACTTTTTCCAAATAGAGACATCCATCCAAATATGAGGATCGATCGCTCCTTTTAAAGTGATCATCAAAGCAGGCTCTTTTTCCATAATGCGATCACCCAAGAAAACTGTATGAGGATTTTGTTTTAGCTGATACTGCAGGCTAGAACCATGTTCAAGCCCCAGTCCATTGGCAAATAACACCTGCGCAAATCGAAACTTTTCATCATCCCCCTTCACCAGTTGGTAGGTGTGAGGGTTCAACTCTCCACGAATTAACGTCAAAACATCTACCTGTTCACCGCCCACATTTTGCACCAAATCGGCAATCATGGCAGTGGTGCACAGCACCTTGATCTTTCCATTTACTTGAAGCCACTCGCGCAAATTTTCTCTACCCACAGCGCACTCATCTGTAGAACAGGAAAATAAGATAAACAAAATACAATAAAGATAACGCATTAACCCCCCTCTTCAATTTCTAAAATTAAACGCCTGGCCAACTTCAAAAAAGGCAACCCCAATTCAGGCTCCTTTTCAAATATTGAACTCCCCTCATCTGCAAACTGGCTATAAAGAGGATTGAGGGGCTTTTCTTTAAATAATTCCAGAGGCACGGAGGTTCTCAATTTTTTTCAACAGTGTAATACATTTCAAAAATCGAAGCAAAATGAAAAAAAAAATTAAAGAATAATAGGCAGAAAAATAAGATTTGATATATACATGTAATATATAAAATTGCAAACGATTAAATCCCAATAAGCGGAGTTTTGCAGTTTAACACATATAAGCAGAACGTTCTGCGTAAAATAGGCAGGTTAACTTATGACAAATAAACATCAAGAACTAGAAAATGCGATTCAAGAAGCATTAAAAAAAATCGGTTCCTCACGCAAGACGGACATATGCCACTACATTCCAGCTGATCCTAGGCAGGATGGCGGCGTTGCTGGTTACAAACACCATTTCACCTTTAGCAAAGAAGAAACGGAAGAGCCAGAGAAACTTAAAAAAGAAATTGAAAAATTTATCCTTCAACAAAAACAACCGCATAAAATCAAGCCAAAACCGCGCATCCGCACACCCCGCCGCCGCAAAGATCAACTGCTTTTCTCCAAACATGACATTGACCGTTTATTGCAAATGGCGCGCATGGCCGGAGATAAAGAGATGGTACGCAAGCTCACCACTCAAAACAAAGACCTCAAAGAGGTAAAAAAAGAACTCATTTCATCTATTCGCCGCGGTCAGCTAGAGCCCGATTTATGGAATACATTTGTTGAACTAGTTACAACTCAACAATCTTTTGAACAACTCGTTCACGCTAATTAATCATTCAAAATCATTTTGAGTACAAAAAAAGACAGTGTTCACACTGTCTTTTTTTTTAGTATTTTACTAAATGTAAACTTAGTGTAAAGTAGGGACTCCGGCGAATTAACAAATGAGGAAATAATATGACAAAAAAGATAGAAAAAGAGTTTTCGGGTTGGCGTGAGATGCTATGGCCAATTCATTCAGATGAGATCAAAAAATTCCTTCCTATGGGGATTATGATGTTCTGCATCTTGTTCATCTATACACTACTAAGAGATACAAAAGACGCCATTTTGGTCAATGCCCCAGGAGCTGGCGCCGAAAGTTTAGCTTTTGCAAAAGGAATTGGCGTAACAATCTCCGCCGTTCTATTCATGATCTTATACACAAAGGCAGCCAACCTCTTCAAACGTGAAGGGTTATTTTATGTAACTGCTTTGCCATTTCTTATTTTCTTTGGACTCTTCCCCTATTGCATTTATCCCTTTGTAGATACATTGCATATGAGTTTACCAACTATCCAAAGCTACCAGGAAGCATACCCCAATTTCAAATGGATTATCCCATTAATTGGAAACTGGTCTTACACGATTTTTTACATCTTATCAGAGCTTTGGGGAAGCGCTGTTCTCTCCCTTCTTTTCTGGCAGTTTGCTAACGCCATCACACCAGTCAGACAAGCACGTCGCTTTTACGGTATGTTTGGATTTTTAGGAAACTTTGGACTCCTTCTATCAGGTCCTGGCATTATCTATGTATCTCATTCTATTCATGGATTGGGCTTAAGCCGTAATGAATCAACTGGTTTGATGCTCCAGTGGCTGATGGCTTTTGTCATCGTAGCAGGCATTATTCTGCTTAGCACATTTTACTGGATGAACCGCAACGTGCTGATCCACAAACAGTACTATGATCCTGAAGAGATGGGCGAAGGCAAAAAGAAGAAAGCGAAACTCTCCTTAATGGAAAGCTTCAAATACATTTTAGAGTCTCCTTATTTAGGTCTTGTAGCGATGCTTGTTCTTGCGTACGGCGTTTCTATTAACTTGTTTGAAGGGGTATGGAAAGGTCAGATTAAGATCGCTTATCCAACAGAAGTAGAATATAACAAAGTCATGGGCGGACTTTCAACTGTAACAGGTGGTATTGCCATTATCCTGATGCTTGTCGGAAGTAACTTATTGCGCAAATTCAGCTGGCGTACATGCGCCTTGATCACTCCTGTTGTATTGATCATCGGAATCTTAGGATTCTTTGGATTGATTTATTACAACAATAGCCAGCTTCCTGAAGGCATGAAGATTGTGGATGCTATTTCACAAGGCGTGATCAACAAAGAGTTGATCGTATTTGTAGTCGGCCTTGGCCTCTTTGTCAATGCATTTGGCAAAGCTGTCAAATATTCACTCTTTGATCCGACAAAAGAGATGGCCTACATTCCTTTGGACCCAGAATTGAAAGTCAAGGGTAAAGCAGCTGTGGACGTCATCGGCGGCCGTGGCGGTAAATCTTTGGGCTCTTATGTTCAAATGGGATTATTAACGCTATTTTCTGGCAGCGCGCTTTATCAGCTTGTGCCAATCATTGCGCCTATTGCACTGGGTGTTGTGTTCTTATGGATCTTATCAGTATTTGGACTTAGCAAGCGCTTTGAAGCCTTGACAAAATCCAAAACAACTGCTGGACAGTAAGACCTTTTCGCTCATACAAGCCCCTGTCTCCTACACTTTGTAAGAGACAGGGGCTTTTTTATTTGATAAATGCATTAACCGCAGAGCCGCAAAGGTCGCAGAGCAAACGCAGAGAAAAAAGGAAAATAGGATGTAACAGTTCAGATACCCCGTTCAAGTAATTATTCTGCCTATCCGGCGATAGCCGATCCTGCCATCCTGTCCTTGTTCTGTTCTTTTTTCTCTGCGCTTCCTCTGCGCTCTTTGCGGCTCTGCGGTTAACCTCTATTATCTCCCCATCTTCTCCCCATCTATCTCCCCATCTTGTTTTTTGCGCGTCAATCTGATATCCTCTTGGCTATTCGCAACTTAATAAAGGTCAAGCTAGCTATGGAAAAACGCAAAAATTGGCAATTTTTTGTCATTCTCGCTGTGATTGCTTTTACGCTCTACAGCATCTTCCCCACCATCTTTTATTACTCCAAACCACTTAACGAAGAGGTTGATGCTCCTCGCGCGCATGAAGTGGCTCTTGAAATTACAGAACGCGTTAATCAGTTAGAAAAACAAACGCTAGAGTGGGTACGCTCCTACACAGACCTTCTTAACCTAAAGACATCTTCCATCCAACTTGATTCAAAAAACCCTGCTTTAATCCACATTACTTTTGAAAACGAGCGCGCCGCTCAAGTCTTTAAAAGTTATATCCCGACCGCTGGCTCCCTCATTAATTTTTCCCCTGCACAATTAAGCCTTGTCACTGCAGAATCCGATGGAAAAATGGTGACGATAGAGCGCAAAATGGGTTATGTCATAGCTCCAAGCGAGATCGATACTCTCTTTCAATTCTCTAAAAAAATCGATTCTAATGGAAAAATCGCTCCTCTTTATAAAAATATCATCGTAGACAGAGCTTCTCATCTCATGCATGCTATTGGAGGAGAAAGCTTCCCATCCAAACAAACTCAATTTATCACTCAAAATAGCGCGAATGAAGAATTAGACCCAATGACGATTGCTTTGGCAGAAGAAATTCTTGATTACGTCGATAGTTTTGGATTAAATCACCCCCTAACTAAACGCTATTTTGCCTCCTTTAGTCAAACAAGATCACAAGATAAGGACAATCAAATTCACCAGTTGATTGCGCGTTTTGAAACCACCAAAACACGCCTTAACCAACAATTAGAACAGGCTAAGAAAAATAGCGAGGGTCAAAAAGAGAGAAGTTTGCTTTCTGTGCATATCGACGCCCTTGCCAAAGCATCCGATATTGTGAAAAAAAATATTGAAACATTCAAAGCAGGCAAAGAAGCTCTCAACCAAAAAGAGATTTTGACCATTATTCAGACCGGAGCTGATCAAATTAATGCTAACGAATACCTTCAGCGCATCGATTTAACAGGACTCGATCCATTCCTCTCAGCTCTTGTGATTAACTGGAATGAGGGCACTATCGATCTTGAAATTATTCCCGAGCTGAGCGCAATAAACGAGAAGAAATCATTTACTGAAATCGAATCGCGTCAGAAAGAAAAATTAGAGCACCATCTCTACAATACAATTGCACGTCTTTCCAGAGAAAGCGGAGAAAAAATCAACCCCCACTTCTCCACTTTCCGCATTGCACTGGACCGCCTCAATGGCAGCAGCAGCTTATTAGCTATTGATTTAGGATCTCTAGCTTCTAAAGAAAGCGAACACTTGCTTCAAGATCTTTTCAACTCCTGGATTCCCGCAACACGCGATTTAAATCGCGAACATTACCCTCTGCGCTCTTGGGAAACTTTCTCAAAAGAAACTCCTGAGTCACGTGGTTTAGGGCTTATAGTCTATGCTCCAGCTGCACATGCAGATACCGTAGAAGAAGGTTTTAATCCACGTTCTGTCTACCTCATTGCTCGTGGTTTGCAAGATATCTTAGAGCAATACCGAGACATTCCAGGCAGTGCAGAAGCGCTTGCCTTTCAAAAAGAAATAGGCGCTCTGCAAACGTTTATGCGAGAAAGGGATTATGTGGCCTATCCCGGTTCTTATTTAGGTAAAAACAGCCCCTATGCAAAAGATTATATTTTTGAACTGCGCGATTTTTTTAATGATTTTATAGCTGCGACCCGCGAAGATTTTTCTGTTCAAGGCAGCGGAAAATATTCTGTTTTAGAATTCACAAACGTAGAGCAGCGTATTTTAACACATAATCGCATTGAAGATGCTATTCAAGATGACTTGGTGCGCTCTATAGATGATTTCCATTCAGCACAAGCCTCTTTACAAAATGAACGCAAATACAGTGTTGCTCCTCCTACAACAAATCCCTACCTTCACAATTTAGGAATTAGCTTCTCTAAATATTTTGAAGGCGATGAGAGAAAAATCCTAAAATGGGGCCTCGATCTTTCGGGAGGAAAATCTGTACGCATAGGATTGAAAAATCAAAACAATGAAGCAGTTAAAAATCCGGAAGAGCTCAAACAAGCAGCCAATGAACTCTATAATCGTGTGAATAAAATGGGAGTCTCTGAACGCGCTATCCGCATTGAGGGAGAGACGATCTTGCTTGATTTTCCGGGCTCACAAGGATTTTCTGCCACAGAACTGGTAAAAGCGTCATCCATGACCTTTCATATTGTCAATGAAAAATTCCGCACTGATAAAGGAGAGCTATCGTCTGTTGTGAACCAGTTCCTGCAAGATGTATGGAATGAAGCCCTTGTCACTAACAAAAAAGATGCGGCCAGCATTAATGAAATCGCCTGGAAAAAGCTAGGAGGAAATACTTCTTCTGCCGACCTCTTTCAACCCACTACTGAAGCGGCGCGTATTTTATTTGAAAATGGACTGCGTATCGCTTCTCCCGAATCTTCTAGAATCTCCTCGGCATTAGATGACTCATCGTCCACAATTGCCCTATTACGCGGCGATGAGCCCTCAGAATGGTATGGAAATACCCACCCCTTGGTCATTATCTTTCACAATTTTGCATTAGAAGGCTCTAGCCTCTCTGATGTACAAGTAGGCTATGATCCAACTGAAGGCAATACCCTCTCTTTTTCTGTAGGCAGCAGCTATTCAGATGGGCGCAAGGGCTCTCCTCGCGATGATTTTTATGCCTGGACCTCTCAATTTGCCAAAGAGAAAATCGAAGGCACCTCAAGGGCAGCTTATAGTCCTCAAGGCTATCGTATGGCTGTTATTCTTAATGGTCGCTTAATCAATATGCCCTATCTTAAAGGGGCTTTAAGCACTCAAGGACGCATCAGCGGAGCCTTCACTCACAGAGAGATCAATCAATTAGCTGCAGATCTTAAAGCGGGATCCTTAAGTTTTACCCCTCAAATCCTTTCAGAGCAAAACGTCAGCCCTGAACTTGGAAAAGAAGATAGAATGCGCGGGATCATTGCCTCTATTATTGCCGTTATGTTAGTTGCAGCAACGATGATCGGCTACTATCGTTTTGCCGGTTTTGTGGCTACTTGTGCAGTCCTATTTAACGTCCTTATCATTTGGGCTGTTTTAGAATCTTTAGGGGCTGCAATGACTCTGCCCGGTATTGCAGGGATTGTATTGACCATCGGCATGGCAGTCGATGCCAACGTGCTGGTTTTTGAAAGAATAAGAGAAGAATTCAGCCACTCTGGACGCATAGCCTCTGCGATTCAAGCGGGCTACCGAAAAGCATTTTCTGCGATTATTGACTCTAATATCACAACGCTAATAGCGGCTCTGATTCTTACTCAATTCGATTCAGGACCTATTAAAGGATTTGCCATTGTCATCATGATCGGCATTATTTCTTCTATGTTCTCTGCCCTATTCATGACCCGCTACTACTTTACCGGTTGGGCCGAAAATGCTAAACACACTTCGCTTAAAATGGCGAACTGGATTGGAAAGACCTCTATTCCTTTCCTTAAGTATGCAAAAACAGCAATGATGATCTCTGGAATGACTATTCTTTTCGGAAGTTATTTAGTTGTTTCGCAGCACCGCTCTCTTCTGGGAATGGATTTTACGGGCGGTTATAGTTTAACTCTTGATATGAAAGAAGGACAGGATATAGACTACCGCCAAAGCGTCTACGAAGCTTTAGTATCAGCCGGAGCCTACGCGAAAGATGTAGAAGTGCGTCAACTCAGCAGGCCAACTCAGCTTCGCATTCAGATTGGTATGAGCATGGAAGAACAAGGCCATCCCTATTTTGGACTCCCCGAAGAAATAGCAGGACCCGAAGGAATAACAGAAGAAAAATTTGCCTATAATTACCAATCTAATCCAAGAATCAACTGGATTGTAGAGACTTTACAAGAGAAAGGCTTAAAAATTCAAAGCGATCAATTTGCAAGATTGGATAAACAATGGAGCGCCATGAGCGGGCAGCTATCCGATACGATGCGTAATAATGCCCTTATTGCCTTAGGTTTAGCATTTTTAGGCATCTTGATCTACATCACCTTCCGCTTTGAATTCAAATATGCCATTGGAGCAGGCGTTGCCCTTGCTCACGATGTGGCGATCACTGTGGGCATTTTGGCCCTATTCCATAAACTGGGATTCCCTGCAGAGATCAATCTTCAAGTGATTGGAGCGATCATGACCATCATCGGATACTCTTTAAATGATACGATTATTATTTTTGACCGTATCCGCGAGGAAGTTCACCTTCAACCTAGAAAACCCTTTAATGTTGTGGTGAATGAAGCTTTAAATGTCACTTTAAGCCGTACCGTTATGACCTCATTAACAACGATCTTAGTGCTTTTAGCTTTGGATATTTTTGGCGGCGCCTCCATCTTTGCCTTCTCGATTGTGATGACAATCGGGGTAGTGGTAGGAACACTCTCCTCGCTCTTCATTGCAGCCCCGGTGATGCTCTTCTTCCACCATAAAGAAAAGTCCAAAGAGAACGCAATCATCAAGATTTAAAGAAAATTTAATACAAATGAAAAGGGACCTCATGAAAATGAGGTCCCTTTTTTTTAATAGATACACAAAGACTTATTTTTTTAGACATTTTATGGAATAATACGTTCCATAAAAAGGGGCCATATGAGAAATCCCTCTAAAAAAAAGTTTTGCATATTTTACTAAGTTTTGCTCAACGTTATCATCCATTTGTGTTTGTTGTTTTAGCTTTAGGCTAACCAAACCAGCCTCAAAACCAACTAAACTTACAACCCGTACTACTAAAAACATTGCAGAAATTATCTCTACTATGCCTGTTACTTGTTGAAGTCCAGGAACTATAGACATATAATGACTTGCTTTTTCTATTTTATCCATTAATCAAATCCTATGGGTTTTTTTTCTGACTAAATTATAAAACACTTTTATTAATATTATATAAAGAGACCTCCCTATGACCTCCCTATGACCTCCCTATGACCCGCAAAAATCAGGTGTGTATTGTCATCCAAATAAAGCACTGCTATACTGAGGCTTTATTTGGAGTAGATATGTCTCAAACAAAAGATGGCCATGAAATGGTTTGGGTTTTTCCAAAGGAAAACCCGCCACTGCGCGAACACATTATCAAAGAGTTTAAAATTCATCCTGTGATGGCACAAGTTCTTGTATCGAGAGGATTTAAAACAGATAAAGAAATTCAGGAATTCCTTTATTCCCGTTTAAGGGACCTACAAGACCCCTACCTTTTTCCCGATATGTCTAAAGCAACAAAACGCATCGGGACCGCTATTCAAAATAATGAATGCATTCTTATTTATGGCGATAATGATGTAGATGGCATGACAGGAACAGCACTACTTACAGAATTTTTACAATTCGTAGGAGCTAACGTAAAGTTCTCTCTTTCTAAGCCAGGAGGAAGGCGCACTAATATCATTATTGATGCTCTCCAGGATGCCATAGAATACAATTGCAAACTCCTTATCACAGTGGATTGCGGCATTACTTCAGCTGAAGAGGTGAACCAGTACATCTCAAGAGGCATCGACGTCATCATTACCGATCACCATGAACCCACAGACACTCTCCCTACCTGCACGGCAATTCTTAATCCAAAACTAGAGAGCGAGGATTTTGCGTATAGGCACTTAGTTGGAGTAGGCGTCGCCTTTAAACTAGCTCATGGAATTGCCAACTACCTTATCACTCAGGGCATGCTAGACCCTAAAAAAGTAGACTTAAAACGCTACCTTGACCTTGTCGCTCTTGGCACTATTTCAGATATGGGTGCATTAGTAGGCGAAAACCGTATCCTTGTTAAGTATGGCATTGAGCAACTCAAACAAACTAAACGTATTGGACTCACTAAATTAGTGGGTGTCAGCGATGTGGAAATAGAACAAATTAACACTATGTTGATTGCTACAAAAATTGCCCCACGCATGAATAGTTTAGGCCGTATTGCAGATCCTCGCAAAGGGGTTGAGCTTCTACTTTTACGCGATACAGAAGAAGCAGAAAAATTAGCAGTCGAGTTGGACCTTAATAACATTGAAAGACAACGCATCGAACGCTCGATGTCTTCTGATGTCGAAGAGATGATTAAAGGAAATCCACAGCTCACCGTCAATAAAGCCATCGTTTTAGCTTCCGAAAACTGGCATCCCGGAGTGATCGCCATTATTTCAACGCGCATTTCCAAACAATACAATCGCCCCACTATTGTCATTGCCATTGATAATGGCATTGGCAAGGGCTCCATCCGCTCTATCCCCGAATTCCCAGTCCTCTCTACCTTAAAAAGATGTTCTGATATTTTAATGAACTTTGGCGGGCATGATTTAGCAGCCGGTCTTTCCATTAAAGCAGAACATATTGAAGAGTTCACTCAGCGCTTTTTAGCTGCCGCCAACGAAACATTAAAAGAGGAAGATGTTAAATCCAAACTCTATCTGGATGCCTGGGTGCGCTTTGATGAACTGACCATCGACTGCATGGAATCTTTAAGCCTGCTGGAACCCTTTGGAAATGAAAACCCCCAACCAGTGTTTTTTACACAAGCTACCCAAGTATGGCCCCCAAAAGTTGTTGGCAAACATTTGAAGGTTTTTTTGGCTCAAGGAGAGCGTATGCTTGAGGGATTTTGTGTCGGACGAGGATCCCAAGCCCAAGAACTTAAACGCCGGGAACTTTTGCTTGATATTGTCTATAATCCCCAAATGGAATTCTTTAGCACGCAGAATTGTCTTAAGATCTTTATTCGCGATTTCAAAATCAACAAAGATTAACACGATAAAGAAGCGTAAGAGAAGAATGACAGGATGGGCAGGATCGCCTCCCCAAAGCATTTAGGAAGGCGATCCTGCCCATCTTGTCATTCTTTTTTTTACCTGTTTTGAGTAAAAAAAGAGACACATCATTATGGCATTGCCTTAAGTGATGTGTCTC
>CALBHK010000074.1 GCA_937894565.1 uncultured Chlamydiae bacterium | reverse complement strand
GAATCAATCAAAAACGACGAATTGCTTTGGTTGTTTATGATGCGAATATTTATCGAGAATCGAAGATCCCTCCGATTGATGCGGATGTCATATTATATTTACCCGATAATGGATTCAGAATACCACATGATAAGCCTATGCCTCCTGAAGGATATTTGGTTAAATATTTATAAAAACTTAAGCAAAAATATTTTGTAAGATTTTCTTAGAGCGAATATTTTAGCTATTCTGTTGTATAGGCTTGGTTTGGTGAATTTCCCCTTTCAGAATAAAGATATTCCGATAGAAGGTCATTTTTAATTTCACGAAAAAATTTTTGATTCCCCTTACAGCATATTTATTTCATGTAAATAGCTTTACGTCCAGCTTCTTTTAGACAATCCATTGCATGACAATATGGGTTAGGGCCATAGCTAATACGCCCTACACCAAGTGTCAGAAGTTCATTCACTGAAGGCATATCAGCCAGAATCATAACATTAACAGGTATGGGAGAAGTGCTGCATAGTTGTTGAATATAATCTGGGTTTTTTAAACCGGGGACAAAAAAACCATCTGCTCCAGATGCGGCATAAGCATGAGCGCGGTGTGTGGCTTCCATTAAAAGGTTGTTATTATGTTTATCAGAAGATGATTTAAAGAAAACATCGGTTCGAGCATTGATAAAGATAGGAATTGAAGTTTGCTCTGAAACTTCACGTATTGATTTGATGCGCTTGCATTGATCTTTGAGTGAATATAAATTTTCAGTACCTATGATCTGATCCTCAAAATTTATTCCAGCTGCCCCAGCTTCAATGACTTTTATGATAGTTTCGTCTATTTCGAAAGAGGTTTGTCCATAACCACCCTCTATATCAATTGTTAATGGAAGATCTACTTTTGCAATAATTCGTTTGAGATTCGCAAGTACCAAATCAAGTGAGAGTTTTTCACCATCTTCATATCCATGTGATGCAGCAACAGACCAACTACTGGTAGCTATTGCTTTGACTCCAATTTCTTTCATGGCCTGCGCGCTTCCTGCATCCCAAACATTAAATAAAATAAGCGGATCACCCTTGATGTGAAGATTTTTCAATAAACGAGCTTGCTCTATTTGATTTTTCATGAGATTTTCCTTTCGTGATTGATTAGCCATTTTTTTCGTGTAAGTCCACCGCCATATCCGCCTAGTTCTCCATTAGTATTGATGACCCGATGGCATGGAATGATAATAGCAAATTGATTTGCCCCATTTGCCAAGGCCACAGCGCGGAAAGCGGATGGTTTTCCAATTGCCTTAGCCAGTTCGGCATAAGACCGCGTTTCACCAGCCGGTATTTTTAATAATTCTTCCCATACATATTTTTGAAAAGGTGAGCCTATCAGAAATAGCGACGTTTGAAATATCTTTAACCTCCCCTCGAAGTAAAAATGAAGTTCTCTTTCAATTGAATTTATTGGTTCCGAGCGACCTGGAATGATCGCTGATTTTGTTCTTTGTCTAAGACGTTCGATTTCACGTTCTAAGCCACGGCGATCAACAAATTCTAACAAGTAAAGGGCTTCTTCGTTTGCTATTGCTAGCATGGGTCCAAGTGGAGTGTCTAGCCAAGAAGCCTTTAAGATATTTTGGTTTCCCAACTTTGTAGGAGCTGACCCCATAATTCGCGAAAAAGCATCTCTAAAACCACTACTGGATTCATATCCAGTCGAGAGTTGCGCTTCAATTACAGCTTCTCCTTTTCTAATTTGTTTCATGGCTAGCCCCATACGACGTGCTCTTGCATACTCTACGAATGTCATGCCAAATCGTTTCTTGAATTGACGGCGAGCTGTAGAAGCATCCACGGCCAATTCCTCAAAATCTTTATCTTTCCAACGCCTTTCAGGGTCTTTTTCAACTGCTTCTACTAGTGTTTGAATGAGATTTGAAACGTGGCTAGGATGGGATAGTGGAGTGCAACGTTTACATGGACGAAATGAAGCTAATAAGGCCTGTTGAGCGGTCTCAAAAAATTCACAGTTTTCAAACTTCGGTTTTCTTGCAGGGCAGGTCGGACGGCAAAATACCCCTGTAGTTTTAACTCCAACAAAAAATAGACCCTCATACTCTGTTTTTTTTGCTAAAAGTGCTTGATAATATTCTTTTTTATTTTCATTACTGATCATGGCAATCTCCTGGCCATGATAATGAAATAGCTCGGATAAATATCACCATCAACTTTTTCAGCTCCTCTATCATTTCCTTCTTCGTAGGATTCAAGTATAAAAAATTTAAAAAAGGTAGGACTTAAATATTCGTTCATCGTGTGTGAGGGTGATTTTTCTCTTAATTGACCATCAAAAAATATAGCTTCGACGATTTCTTTTTTGAAATAATCTTTGCCACTTCGTTTTTTATCAATAAACTGGCGAATAGGGTGAGTGGATAAATAGACTAGTTGCCCATTTGGCTTTATAACACGTGCTATTTCCCGATAAATAGAGTCTATATCCATGGATTGCTGAAAAGCCCATTTACTAATCACAATATCGAAGGAATGATCTGCAAATGGAATGTTTTCAAAAAAACCTATTTTAATATTGCCTTCTGGATTTTTCTGTTGCGCTATCTTGATCATTTCTTGCGAAGAATCAGTACCAAAAATTAGGGCTCCTTTCAGTTTAATCCGAGATAAGTCATATCCATCGCCACAGCCTAAATCCAAAACCGATTTCCCGTTCATAGAAATATCAAGATAACGAAAGTATGCGGTGATACTATCCTGATTATTCTCTACAACCATTTCAGAATATTTTTTTGCAATAGCGTTATATTGATTATCTGCGGTTGTTTCGTTGGTTGTATTAAATAAAGGTAATAAGGCTAATGATATGTAAAATAGATCGTTAAAATTGCTCATTTTGAGTCTCCTGAATTGGTCTGTTTCCCCTCATTATAGTGGACGCAACAATAAGCTGACGCCGAAATTCAGGCATTGATTTTTTTCGATTACATCGATCTAAAAACTAACAGGTTTCGCCTGAATGAAGTTGAAAAAAAATGTGGCAACAATAGTGAATGATTTAGCATAATTTTAGCATGCTAGACTCTTTTCTTTCATGTTTTATTAGGATGTATTAGAGTATTGCAAAACTATGAATAGTCATAAAAGGATTTTCAAATGAGGGATGAAAGTGCATTAGATGACAGATGGCTTTCTGTAGAAGAAATCTCTCAATATCTAGGTGTAAAGCGAGATACAATCTACAAATGGCTTGAAAATAGACAGATGCCGGCCCACAAAGTTGGTCGACTTTGGAAGTTTCAAAAAAGAGAAATAGATCACTGGGTCAAGTCCGGAAAATCTAATTCCAATAAACATGAATCCTGAGATAGGTATAGATGATGAAGTTTGATTTTTTTGATTTCGAAACCATTCGAGAAGATTATGAAATAGAATTCAAGTCTGGAGAAGGTAAGGATGGTAATGGTAGTCTTCCTAAGTGTATTTGGGAGACCTATTCTGCAATGGCAAATACTGAAGGTGGAATGATTTTTCTTGGCATCAAAGAGCTAAAAAACGGTTCCTTTGATTTCGTTGGTGTAAAAGATTTTAATAAAGTGATTCGCGACTTATGGAATTGTCTGAATAATCCTGAAAAGATAAGCGTCAATCTTTTGAAAAATGATGATATTGAATCTTTCGAACACCAAGGCGTTCATCTAATAAGAATTAATATTCCTCAAGCTAATCGAAAGCAAAAACCTGTATACATTAACGGTAATCCGCTTAGAGGAACCTTTCGTAGGGGTAATGAAGGAGATTATCGCTGTCCAGATGATATTGTGAAACAAATGCTGGGCGATCAAATAAATGATACTCGTGATAGCAACTTGATGGAAGGTTTCAGCTTTGAAGATATTAACCTTCCAACTTTCCATGTTTTTCGACAGCATTTTGCTAACCGCAAGCCTAATCACCCCTTTAATGACCATAATGATCAAGATTTTCTTCGAGATATTGGAGGATGGAGGAGAAGTCGAGAATCAAAAAAAGAATGCCTAACATTGGCAGGTCTTCTAATGTTTGGTAAATTGCGGTCGATTCTTGATGCTGTTCCTAACTATATCGTCGATTACCAGGAGCGTTCACGCTCAATAGTAGAGAATCGTTGGATCGACAGAATAACAACTGATTTTACTTGGAGTGGGAATTTATATGATTTTTATCGTCTCACGATTAATAAATTGTATGACGGTTTAAAAGTTCCGTTTTTGCTGTCCGCAGATGAAAGAGTTGAGGATACTCCTGTCCATGAGGCATTAAGGGAGGCATTAGTCAACACTATAGTACATGCTGATTATTCAGGAAATTGTTCCTTGCTTGTAGTTAAACGACCTGATCTCTTCGGGTTTCGTAATCCTGGTTTATTTAGATTACCTCGAGAAGATGCATTACGTGGCGGTGTCAGTGATTGCCGCAATCGGAATTTACAAAAAATGTTTCAACTGGTTGGCTTAGGCGAACAAGCGGGCTCGGGATTTCCAAAAATTTATAAGAATTGGAATGAACAACATTGGAAAAACCCTGAATTAGAAGAGAGATTTGAATCAAATCAAACGATACTTGTTCTACGAATGACCAGTTTATTGCCTGAAGATGTTGTTTCTCAGCTTAAATTGATTTTCGGTAAGACGTTTGATAAGTTTGACCAATTAGAAAGAATAGCATTAGTAACAGCTAAGGCCGAAGGGTGTGTTACTCATCGAAGATTGATTGAACTCAGCAAAGAACATCCTTCCGAGCTCACTAGAATATTGCATGGCCTCGTGGATAGGAAAATTCTGAAGAGTGAAGGGGCCGGCAAAGGCACATTTTACTATTTAACAGGAGAGCATCCAATAAAAGGGGATATTGTCCGAGGTTCTGATCCCTTAGAGAAAGCTTCTGAACATTTGACTCAGAACTCCGAACATTTGACTCAGAACTCCGAACATTTGACTCAGAACTCCGAACATTTGGATAGCAAGAACTCCGAACAATTAGAGGTATTACAACAAATAGCTGGAAGAATTACGGGATCAAAGAAGAGTTCCAAGATTTTGGTCAGGGAGATTATTCGCGATCTCTGTCGAATAAAAGCTCTTTCTATCTCTGAAATAGCTCAATTATTAAATAGGAAAGAAGATTCTATTAGGAACCATTATATAAATCCTATGTGTGACCAAGGTGTCCTAAAAAGGCAATATCCTAATATTCTCAACCATCCTAAACAAAAATATTACTCTGTAAAAGCTAATGGAGAGAACGATGGCTGACTGGACAACTGGGACCTGTGAAGTAAATGAGATTGATCTAAACTACCTTCGAACCGGCGGTGACAAACCTACTGTTGTTTTGCTGCATGGGCTAATGATGAATGGAGCGTGTTGGACACCTTTGGCGCGGACGCTGGAGGAAGACTACGACGTTGTCATGCCAGATGCCCGGGGCCATGGAAACTCCGAAGCCCCGGACCATGGTTACAGCTATTACGACCTCGCCGCCGATGTCATAGGCCTTATCGATGAACTTGGACTCATCGCCCCAGTGTTAATTGGTCATTCTATGGGAGGCATGACGGCGGCTATGGTCGCCAGTCGGAACTCCAATCAACTACAAGGGCTTGTCTTGGTCGATCCAACTTTCTTGACACCGCAACGTCAGCGTGAAGTTCATGAAAGTGATGTTGCGGAACAACATCGCCGAATTCTAAACCGGCCAAGGGAGGATCTTTTGGCTGAGATGTGGGGCCGACATAACAATTGCCGCTCTCACGAGGTGATCGAATTATTCGTGCAAGCAAGATTTCAAACTAGCATTCGTGCCTTCGAAGTTTTGACACCACCGAACCCCGACTACATGCAGCTGATCAATACTCTTGATATTCCGACTCTACTCGTCGTTGGTGATGTTGGATCGGTAGTCACTCTTGAAATGGCTACAGAACTTGCTGGGCTTAATCAATGCTTGGAGGTCGTACAGATCGAGGAAGCTGGTCATGGGGTTCCGTATGACCAGCCCGAGCGTTTTTCGGCTGTCGTCCAAACTTTTTTGCGCTCAGTGACTAATCATTAAATCTGTCTAAAATTATGTTGTGTAGAAACTGGAATTTTGTCGAGAATTACCTATGAGAATGACGAACTGCAACACATAACTGATTATCATGCTCTTTCCAGTAATCCGTAAATTTCTTTCCATCAATGGCTTCTAATTTCAGTCGGTTACATTTTGTAACCGACCGATGGAGCTTTCCGCCACATATCCGCCACACGCTCCATAAAACAGAAAAGGCAATCTCAATGAGATTGCCTTTAAGTGACTGAAAGAAAAGAATCTGGATGAGAGGATTTGAACCTCCGACCCCTTGCCCCCCAGGCAAGTGCGCTAGCCAAGCTGCGCTACACCCAGATTGAAATTTATAGTGCGTGCAATCCTTCAAACTGCGCTTCGATATGACAATCTTTTGCTGCGCGTTTGCCACATGCTTCGATGATTTCTTCTAATGACTTAGTAGGATCCATTCCTGCTGCGTCTATGGATAGTAATACCGAAGTGTTAATCGTTGTTCCTTCTCGAATGCCGCACACTTTGAATTTAGCGTAAAGGCCATCCTTTTTTCTGACAATACTTAAAAACCGTACTAAATTGTTTTCTGCTAGATTTTTCATGATGAGATTCCTTGAATGTTAAGCTTTTGCAGGGATATCATAGAATGGATGAGAATTTCTAGTCAATTTTATTAAGAGGTTTGAAAGTTAAAAATGATTCTTGAATCTACCTGGAAGCAGGCATTAAAAAATGAGTTTGACGCTCCCTACTTTAAGGAAATAATGCATTTTCTTGAGCAGGAAGAAAAAAAAGGAAAAGAAATTTTTCCGGCCAAAGAGTCTATTTTTTCAGCTTTTGAATTAACGCCATTTGATCGTGTTAAAGTGGTTATTTTAGGTCAGGATCCCTATCACGGGATAGCACAGGCACATGGTCTCTCTTTTAGTGTACGTCCTGGTACCTCTCTTCCTCCTTCTTTAAAAAACATCTACAAAGAGCTTTATCGGGATTTAAAAATTCCCATTTCAAAAGAGGGTAATTTGGAAAGCTGGGCAAGGCAAGGCGTTTTACTTTTAAATACAGTATTAACGGTTGAAAAAAACAAACCCCTTTCGCATTCAAAAATAGGATGGGAACGCTTTACTCATGCCGTGATTCGCAGTTTAATTGAGCGGAAAAAACCCATTATTTTCTTACTTTGGGGGCGCTTGGCTAAAGTAAAATATTTTCAGGTTTCCGCTAAGGGTGAGGACTCTCATGTTATGTTATTGCAAACTTCCCATCCTTCCCCCCTTTCTGCACATCAAGGGTTTTTAGGCTGTGGACATTTTTCTAAAACAAATGATTGCTTAACAAAATGGGGAGCCATGCCCATTATTTGGGTATAGTTTGAAAAAACTACTCATAAGAGCATAATGAACAAAAATGGAGTTTGTAAGAGGGGTATTTATGACGGCAGAAGAAATCGTTCAGCAATCTACAACTTTATCTGAGGGTCATGCTCTACAGGAACAAATAGAAGAATTAGAAGAGGATCAACCTGTTGATCCCGCACAAATTCAATTAGAATCTGCGAACTTAAAAGAGATTTTAGCTCAAATGAGTGTGATCAGCGCAAGCTTGCGTCAGACATGGGATGAGATTCAAAAAATAATAAAGTGAAATTAAGGAAATTTAATGAAAAAAAAACTAAACCCAAACAACTTAAAGAATTGGGAAGTTGACAAGGAGGCTGCTCAAAATTTTTTGCCTGGAGCGAGCGACCATTGCCTTCGGCAAGGCGCAAGTGAAGGTGAAAATTTTGATGCAAAGCCGACGTCGTCAAAAACCAATTCTTTAAGTTGTTTGGGTTTATACCCTGTTTTTTTAGGGATTTTGTATTTTTTATTTTTTGTCGGTTTATCCATTTTTCTTTATCAGGTTATTTTATCGGACCATGTAATTGAGAAAAAACTTCTTTTGGAATCCAGCGATTATCATGATGAAGATTTTCAAAATGTGTGGGAAAGGCTTGAACATCGGATCAAAATTCAACCATTTAATTTAATTTCTCTAATCGTTTTTATGTTAGCCATTCTCCATACCTTCTTCTGCCATCAATTCAATCATTTAGCGGATTGGTTAGTAAAAAAAAATACAGCGAAAAATGGGGTTTATACTGAAACCTTTGGTTCTGAAGTTCTTCGTTTTATGGGGGAAATAGAGGTTGTGTTTGGTTTATGGGTGATCCCGCTTATGATTCTTATGTCAGATTATTATAACTGGCATACAGCCCTTAATTATTTAAATGATCGGCAATATACAGAACCCATATTTGTGGTTGTCATTATGGTTTTAGCTTCAACAAAACCTATTTTGAAGATAGCTGAAGATCTGATGCGCTTTGTAGCAAAATTAGGAGGAGAATCTGTTAAAGCATGGTGGCTCACTCTATTGACAATAGGGCCTTTTCTAGGTTCTTTCATCACAGAGCCTGGTGCAATGACAATTACAGCTCTTTTATTAAGTAAACAATTTTATAGACATAAGCCCAGTAAAATGCTTGCTTATAGCACTTTAGGATTGTTATTTACCAATATTTCAGTTGGCGGAGTGTTGACAAATTTTGCGGCCCCTCCCGTTTTAATGGTAAGTCAAGTTTGGGGGTGGAGCTCTTTCTATATGCTTTCACAATTTGGTTATAAAGCAGTGATCGGAGTGATTTTTGCTAATTTGGTCTATTTTTTTATTTTCTATAAGGAATTTCAAAAAATGGAACTGAACAACAAGAAAGAGGAAATCAAGACACAACCCTCTATTCCATTTTGGATTCCAGTCATACACCTCTATTTCTTATTTTGGATGGTTCTTCATGTGCATTATCCCGTTATTTTTATGGGATCATTTTTATTATTTTTGGGTTTTTATAAAGCAACTCACTATTATCAGGAAGAATTGAAGTTGCGCGGTCCTATTTTGGTGGGCTTTTTCTTGGCAGGATTGGTTGTGCATGGAGGATTGCAGGCATGGTGGATCTCACCTATGCTCAGTAATGTTTCATCACATAGTTTAATGGTGCTTTCTACCATTTTAACAGCTTTTAATGACAATGCTGCGATTACCTATTTGACCACGCTTATCCCCTCTTTTGATGCGCTCATGAAGTATGCAGTGGTTGCTGGGGCTGTAACGGGAGGCGGATTAACGATCATTGCCAATGCACCGAATCCTGCTGGAGCCGCTATTTTGGAAGAGCATTTTGAGTACGGAATCTCTTTTAGCTATCTTTTTTTAGCGGCTTTGATACCCACCTTGATAGTGGGCCTCTCTTTCTATTTGCAGGGAGTTATTTAATTAATTTTTGAATGGTGCGTAGCAATTCTAATGCCTCTTCTTTTTGTTTAACGCTTAGACGGCGTTTATTTCTGGCTAGCATAGAGGCTACGCGCTTAAGATGTAGAATGGCAGATTCTCCCAAATTTTGTTTGCGCTGATCGCGTTCTGCTAAAGGAAAAAGCTCTCGGATCATTTGTAGAAGTTCATTTTTAGTTTCGTTGTTATAGTCTTGAACCAGCTTTTCTTTTAAGATGAAAGCCCCTTCCCTGCTGGCTAGGGTATAAATGGCTTGTCTTGGCATTTTTTCAAGCTGAGGGCGCAAAGGTTTAGAGATTTGTTGATAAAATTCATAGTATTGAAGGAAATTATAGGGAGTTTGTCTATTGCCATAGGCAGCGATTAACCAAGCAGAGAATGCCCCATCTTTGTAGGTTTTAAGAAGCTCTTGTGCTTTTTTGATGCGCTCCCCGTGTAAAAGGGCAGATTGATGGTTGATTGCCTTAATTTCGCTGGAAATGTGAAGAAGGGTTTTATGGTCTTGATCCAATGTCGATTCATCAAAGGTATATTCTCTTAAAATACTTTCGATCACATCTTTTTCTGTTTCGCTCATGTCAATGGGTTGAAAGATGCCGGAAAATCCCGAACGGTTTCCATCGATAGATTGCTGCGCTAAAGACTTCATTTTTGTTTTGTCGGTCTTTTTACTCATGCGGGCATCTAATAAATCATTTATGCTCATGTTTTTGTTCCTTGTAAAGCCGCTTTACATTAGACCTCTTTCACAATTACATTTGCTCGCTAAAATTCTCTTTTTTGGCATCTTTACCGTTAAATTTTTCGGCCATATGTTTACATATGGCCTCAAAATTTACCAATAAATCTGCTCAAAAAATATCAATTTTTTCAAGCAAAGCTAATTACGCAAGAGGTCTTTGCAAACGATTAAGTAGTTCTTTTGTTAATGCTTCATAATCTTGCGCCACTCTTGATTTAGGGTGGGATTCATATACTGGAGTTCCACAAATGGATGCTTCTGTCACACTGATGTCGCGTCTGATTTTTGTTTTTAGTGTTTTTTGAGGAAATGTTCTTTCTATAATATCTAAAAATGATTGATTGGTCTTGCCTCTGGGGTTCCAAAAAGAGAGTAAGACACCCACAATATCTAACGGATGTCTTTGCCCAATTTGTTCGATAAATTGAGAGAGGCGCTCTAATCCTTTCACGCTATAAAATTCAGGTGTGGCACATACTAAAGTATAATCGGCTGCAATAAGGGCTGATTCTGTAAGCCAGGACAAAGATGGCGGCGTGTCGATAATCACGTAATCATAGTTTTGATCTTTTAAAACTTCTCTTAATTTTTCATGAGAATAACGATCAGCTGCTAAAGCGCCTGTGACTTCAATTCTTTCCAACCAGGTATCGGCCGGTACAAGATGGAGGTTTTTAATGGCTGTGGGCTTTACCACTTCTTTAAATGATTTTTCTCCTTGTAAAACAGGAGCAAGAGAATCATTTTCATCAGGATCAAACCCTAAACCGGTGGTGAGGTTCGCTTGCGCATCAAAGTCGATCACTAATGTTTTTTTCTTGTGGTATTTGGCAAGCGCTGCTCCCAAATGAAGGGCTGTGGAGGTTTTTGCTGTTCCCCCTTTAAAACTGACGATAGAAATAGTTTTCATAGGGCTCCAATCTTACAAGTGATAATGGTGTACATTAAAACACACTTCTTTTGATGCGGTCAATCTTTATAGGGTTTGAAGTTTTTGTTTATTGTTGAAAAGTGAATCCTATGATAAAAACTATTTTCAAAGCTCAAATAAGGATCATGCTATGGATATAGGAAGATCTGGAGTTAATTTAGGATGTGGGGATTTTCAACTCATTACAAAAGATAAAAGCATTATCTGTGGGCGCTCGATGGAGTTCCCTATCAGCATGTCTTCCCAAGTGACCATTTATCCAAAAGGTGAGGATTATGTAAGCACAGCTCCTAATGGAAAAAAGGGGCTAGCATGGACATCCATTTATGGTTTTACGGGCATTAGCGGCCTTCATTTGAAGGGCATCGTAGAGGGAATGAATGAAAAGATCTCATTTGGAGTTCTCACACTGCTTTGTTCTGAATATCAAAGTGTTTCTGTTGAACAAGAAGAAATTGCCCTCTCGTTAATGGATGTAGGAGCCTGGATTTTAGGCTCTTTTGCAACTGTAGCGGAAGTTAAAGAGGCCATTAAAAATGTGAGAATCTGGGGTGGACATGAAAAAGTCCTTGGAACCATTCCAGGACTTCATATTGTTTTGCATGATTCATTAGGAAATAATGGTGTGATTGAATTTATAGGTGGCGAAGTATTCTTTTATGATAATCCTAATGGCGTTACAACTAATGACCCGCCTCTTCCTTTGCAGCTTAAAAATTTAGAGAAATATAAAAATCTTACTCCCTTTTCTTCAGATCAGGATCTGGGAAGCGGTATGAAAGATATACCAGGAAGTGGATCATCAAAATCTCGATTTGTACGTATTTCTAAGGATGTAGAATATGGTCTAAAAGCAGAGACCGCACTGGATGGAATTATTGAAGCGGAGCATATTTTAAACAGTGTCGATATTTTAAAAGGCATGATGGCTTTTAAAACAGATAATGAAATCTGTTATGAGAGTACCCTTTGGTGTACAATTAAAGATTTAACAAACAAGATTTTTATATGGCGCTCTTATAACGATTCGACTTTTAGAAAAATTGATCTAAAAAGGACTGATTTTAATAAGAAATCTTATGAGAAGATAGATGTGCAGGCTAAAGCGCCCACTTTTATCGATATGACCGATCAATTTTAATAAACTCTTGTAGGTATTTCATAAATAGACTAGACTAAGCTTAGTTTAGAAAGGGAGTATCTATGCAAATTGTGAACATGCATGAAGCAAAAACACATTTTTCAAAGCTTGTAGATGCGGTTATACATGGAAAGGAAATTATAATCGCGATGGCTGGAAAGCCTGTAGCAAAGCTTGGGCCTATTAAAAAAAAATCAGAGAGACGTTTTGGTGTGCTTAAAGGGAAAATTAAAATTTCTAAAGATTTTGATAAACCTTTACCTGATGAATTTCTTGCTGATTTTGAGGTATAACTATGCGAATGTTATTAGATACGCATATTTTTCTCTGGTGGATTAAAGGGGATGCTAAACTTTCCAAAACAGTTCGTTCCAGGATTTTACATGCATCTGAAATTTATATCAGCAGCGCCTCCATCTGGGAGTTGGTAATTAAAATTAAACTTAAGAAATTGAATGCAGATATCAATCAAATCGTTGAATCAATTGGTGAAAGTGGGTTTTTAGAACTACCAATTACATCATCCCACGCAGTTGCAGTTTCTACTCTCCCGGATATTCATCGAGATCCATTTGATCGACTTCTCATCGCTCAGGCTATATCTGAACCCTTGATACTTTTAACAGCTGATGTGACCTTAAAAGATTATTCAGACTTGATAGAAATCATCTAAAGATACTGTTTTATATTAGTTGCGAAAGAAAAGTGGTGACCGGCACAACAGTGGGATCTGAAGAAATAAAGCAATTTTTATCCACATATTTTTTATCAAAAACTACCTGTAGAGCGAACTCAGCAAGGGTAGCTTCTTTGTAATAAAAAAGAGAGGGAGAAATTCCTTTATTTTCAGAGCTTTTTACCTCAACAAGAAACCAGGGGTGATTATTTTTGGTGACTAAAAAATCCACTTCTCGCTTTTCTTTATCACGAAGAAAATAGAGATCGTAGTCACCAAGTCCTCGATCTGTCCAGAAGTGAACAGCTTTTAATAGGTGCGAGGCTATAAAATTTTCTCTGCGAGCTCCTAAATCATCAATTAAAGACCAGTCCCATAGATAAATTTTTGGTTCTTTTAATAAGGAGCGAGAAATGTTTTTTGACCAAGGTTTGATTGAAAAACAATAATAAAAAGATTTTAGGGTTTTAAGCCATCTGCGGATAGTGTCTACAGACACATTTACCTTCTTGGCAAGTTCTGTGTATTGAGTCAGCTGCCCTGCCTGAAGTTTTAAAAGCTCTGCTAAAGTTTCTATTTGTCCTAGCTCATGGATCCGTGTTAAGTCACGCAGGTCTTCTTGAAATAACTGCTGGGTGCGTAATCTTTTCCATCTTGTGTAAAATTGAGAAGTTCTTTTTACAAAAGGTTCAGGAAATCCCCCAAATTCAAATAAAGCATCAAAATCTTCTTTTTTTATTTCATAAGGAATTGGTGAAAGTTCTGTTTCTCTAAGTGTTGGATTTGCAATTTCTGCAACAGAAAGAGCAACTTATTTGGCAAGCCCAAATGTGGTTCAATTATCCAACAATTTAACTATTTCGGATATTATGTTGCAAAAATACATTAACGATTTTGGCTGGAATTTTATTGAATCTTGGGTAGATTTAAGAAGATATCATTACAATTTAGATGTTGATCCGGCAACATCATTACCAGTTTATAGAACTTTTGCAGTTAATGTGTTTTCTTCCTTAAATTTAGGACCAAAATTTGCTTACAGATTTAGACCTACAAGTTTTTCTGAATTTGATTGGAATATTGAATCATTAAGAAAAATTGGAGCTTTAAACAACGATTACCACACTTACGAAATGTGGTTTAGCCAACCTTAATTAATCACTTCAAAAAAAATAAAATGAAAAAAAATAAAATTATACTAACCATTTTTGTTGTGATGGCT
>CALBHK010000073.1 GCA_937894565.1 uncultured Chlamydiae bacterium | reverse complement strand
CGCCTGATGCGTCCTTCGGATTAATCACCAATCGCCCGTCTCCATCTACACTAGTCACTGTCAAGACCTGCCCCACACTTCCGCTTGTGTTAAATCTCACCGCCACTGAGTCTCCAATTCGTAAAGAAGCGTTGTTGGATCCGTTTACGAATTGAAAATTAGCCCCTGTGGTGTCGACGAAAATTCGAGATGTTTTTGTTGTGTTGTTTGTTCTGAGTGTTAAAGAGTTGTGTGTTTGTAGATAACGGGAAATCCAACCATCAATATTTTTTGTCTGGAGTGTGATTTGTCGGGTGTTAGTTAAACTTAGGGCCGTTGAATCAGCGACTACCGAAAAATCCCCATCAGCGAGATTGTGAAGGCCAAGGTCGGGTTTATCTACTGTCATGACCAATCCGCCTCCACTCACCACGACATCACCGTAGTCGCCATCTGAGAGCGTCGAAAGACCACTTGCAACCGCACGTTGGAAACATGAGATTGCTGAGTCTTTAACCGCTGAATAGCTTTCTGTTGATGTAAACGTGACTGAGATGTCTTTGATGTAAATTAATGCCTTATTGGAGCTGGTCGAGTCGATCCGATTGATCCAGGCCCGGTTGATGGCGACCTTTTGAGAGTTTGCCGAGTTTGTAATCTGAATGAAGTGCTGCCCGTACCCATTAACCAAATTAAAAACAGATCGCGGCGAGGTAACGAAGGCGTTGCGGCTTGATATGTACAGCCGGGTTCCAGACGCAATCGAATCGGCGTAACGCACTTCATCGGCACAGATGAGCCGATAAGAGTGTGTTGGAATAAGGCACTGGGCCTGTAAGAAGATTGGAAATAAAAAGAAGATATACTTCATGGTTATTCAAATATTTTGGCGAATCTTTCCGCGTATCCGGTAATAAGTTGATTGTTTTTTTCCTCAGCTACCTGTCGCATTATGCGGCTGTCGGTGAATAATTTTCTTTCTAACTCAGAAAGTTCTTTACGGACCTCGCCGATTTGCTTGGTGATCTTAACCATCTCGTCGGTGTCCGTATTTGGGTTTCGGAGTCTTTCGGTCAAAGTTTGAAAGGCCGAAAGTAAAGAGGCCCACATTTCGTAATCATGGTCATAGACAAACTTGAAAAACTCATACTGGATAAGACCGTAAAGCGTACCTCGTTTAGTGATTTCGCTCATTGCCTTTCGAGGGATCTTGCCTTTGACGTCGCCCAGAGACTCGATGCACTGTTTGCGCCTGTCGTCGAAGTCCCGAATTTTAGCGAAAGGGCTCTCTGGGTCTATGAACAAAATTAGGAATCGAATGAGCCAGTCTTTCATTTCAAGAGCAGCCGCCTTCTTTTTTGCGTCTGGCTCATTCAACTCGTCTTCAGACGCACTTAAACCTAGTCTGGTTCTGAGTTTGTCGTGAACATCCCATATGTACTGTGTTGGCTTTTCGAATGGGTTTAAATCCATCGATATTAAAGCCATTTGTTCTGAGTCTGAAAACTTTCTCAAAGATAATACTTTTTGTTGGAATTTACAAATTATTAGTCAGTGATGACCAGAAGTCAATTGTGTCATCGTAGATGTTCTTGAAGTTTACCCCTGGCTTACTTGGAGGCTTGGTTGTGAAGCAGAGTAGAATGGTATCCATCACTAAGGCAATGGATATGAATACAAAGAAAAGCGTACTTACTGGCAAGATTAACGCAACGACAGCGATTAAAGATGCAAGCTTCCATAGTAAAACGCCTATTTTGAAGAAAGGCGACACCGCGAAGTAAATTATTTTATTGAACATATGGTTCATTTTTGTCGATTATGTAATACCACTCCTGCTCATCGTGATCGTGATCAACGCACAGCCGACGCCCTTGGCGAGCAAAATACGTTATCTTCCCATCAAGTATCGTTTCCTTCGTGAGAAGGTCGTCATGGTCTCCGTAATCGCCTACACGGTCTTTTTCGCGCCACTTTATTAGTCTCCAGTTACCTAAGGCTTTTAGACCTTTTCGATCAACGACAAAAAGGTCGTCGTAATTACAAAGATAGTTTTCTTTGAACTTTTCAGCGGTGTATGAAAACCATACGCGCTCTCCGACTCTTACGGGTGAATCAGCCGGGCTTTGGATGACGACACCAGAGGCCGGAAGCTTGTCGCCCTCGTCCTCTTGGTAGTTGCCGTCTGTGTCTGGTTTGATTAGGACTTTATTGAATACCACTAATTTAGGTTTTGATAATTAACCGCGTTGGCAAAATCAGGTATGTAAGTGTTTTCGAAACATGGAACCTCCTCAACCAGCTCTCCGATTACAACTAAGTGACCAGCGTTTTCGTGACACCAATTCTGAGCGTCAACCCAATTGATGCCCGGAACGTTTGGGCCGGAGTATTTGATTAACTCCCCATCTGAAACCCGGATGGCCATGAATTCTGTACACCAAAGCCTAATCATTGCTGTATACTGAAATTGAATTCTGTTTAATAACCCGGTACTGCTTGCCTTCGATAAAAATATCCTGTCCGTGCGGAATAAGTATGGTAGCTCCTTTTTTGAACGGCGCTGGGTGAATGAAAAGAAGTGGCTTCCAACGGTGATACCATGGAAAATCGGAGAGCTGAGGTTTGCCCAGCTCCACAATTGTTCCCCATTCTTCTCTCGTCTGTTGTACGTAGACGCCGTTTGAGATGTTCTCTGACGGCTTAGCTTCGATTAACGCGTATCCCCTAGAAACAAACATCGGTCGACATAATTTCGTGAACAAATGAGTATGCGCTTTTAATTGACTCGTTTACGACCGAGGCTGATTCCCAAATGTCGCATTCATCCGGGTTTTGATACTCCTTTGTCCGATAGTTAAACACCCGACCATCTTCGTTGGCGTCCATGGACTTCATGAGTTTTTTACGGACTTCGTAAAGAGCTTCACTGAAAAGCATGTCGTCATTCATCATGGCCCGGTGAGCAAGTTCGTAAAAGCTGTATGCTCCTCCCGGAACAACCCCGTGCTTTAAGACTGTTGGAAGACTGATCGCGCAGTCTTCAACTGAGTCAGCGATTAGTCGGTGCTCGGCTTCGGTCATGCCTCCAATATAGATAAAGCCAACTCCTTTTGTGAGTTTAGAAATCCGTTCACCGACCTCTTCTTCGTTCTCAGGAGTGATGCTTTCTTTAAGATCCGCGATCATTTTATCAATGATCTCCATGTTCTGAACCTTGACTCTTGAGTAGCCTTGGTTGTAGGTGTTTACGGATAGCTCGATTTCTTCGGCGCTTCCGAGATCCGCAAATGTAAGCGTACAACCTTTCACCGGGAATAGGTGCTTGGTCATTTGACTGAAAACTGTAGCCCCGGTGATTTTTTTGATATCATCGAATGAGTACTGATCGCGCCATCCTGCGGCCAAGAAGATCGGAAGTCCGTGGTGGACCAGTTTCCCTTGGCTGTTTTGTCGTGGGATCTGATTGTCCAAAACCGCCTTAACCGCGTTTTTGTTGATGTCAGTTCCAAAAATCACAAGCGGTCGTTCGGTCTGCATTTTGACGTACTCAGTAATGATCGAGATCATTTGTTGGTCGCCGTGGATTTGATCGTGAACCAACATCACCAAAGGGTTCTTGATAACTGCTGAGTTGTGCGTATAACTCACATTGTCGCCTTGGAAGCGGTTCATCATGTCGTGAGTATACATGCCACCTGGGGTAACGTAGCCGTCCTTTATTTCGATTCTAGTTTTCTCACCGATGGCTGCGTATGACTGAATGTGTGCGTATGGCCCAAGAGCCCAAACTAAGTCAGCTACGAGTTTTGCTTCTTCACGACCATTGGCGGAGATTCCGGCAGCTTGGTAGAACTGCTCTTTGGTGGCAGGTTGTCCTTTGACCATGTAGTTCTCAAGGTTGACTTCGCTCCAGCTTTCAAGGAGAGCTTTAACGAGAATGGCGGTCGTCGTTGTGCCGTCACCTGTTTTTCGAACAGTTGACATGCATGCATCCACCAACAACTGAAACCCAGTGTTAAGTGGCTCACAGGCTGCTAAACGTCGAGCGGTTTTTACGCCGTCGCGGATCATGGCTGCTGGGAGGTTTTCGCGGCTTTTGAACATTACGTTCTTTCCAGCCGGGCCGAAAGTGGAGCCGATGATGTCGGCTGCCGTTTTGATTTGATCAATTACTTCTTGTGTCATAATTGTAAAGCTCCATGTCTTCCACGACATGGATAAGTTTGTTTTTTAATTTGTGATTAGAATAATAATCCTTGTCAAGCCCTTTAGCGTGAACCAAATACGCATCCCGCGTTCGACCATTAAACCAGATCTTCTTACGGCCACAATTAGACTCGATAAGCCCTTCAGCTAAAATCCAACTTGCAGGAACACCGTACTTCTCTTGAGCCGCCATGGCGTGACCTTTATTTTTCTGAACGTATTCCTTCCACTCATTCCTCTTTAGAGTCCGAGTTTCGTGGCTTTCGTAAAAGTCGTCTTCGTCTGGGAATGTGACGTAGTTTAGGATTTCGATGCCATGAAGCGTGTTTGCTGGGAAGTGCTTTCTCAGAGTCCAATACTTATCCCTGAGCCCTTTTCTTTGTTTTACATTGTTGTGCGTGTGATACCCGCCTTTATATAGTTTATAAAAAACGTCAATCGCGTTTTTCTGGGATTTAGCAGAGGCGTATCTTGGCGCGTTAAAAACCTTAGCCCACGCCTCAACCCCTTCTTCGTATGAGTTGAATTTTGCAAACCTACACTTGTTTGATCCGCAATCATCTTTGGCTAAGACGTAGCCAGGGTGGATGTTTTTGCGATACTTTATCCCGCCAAAGTTCCACCCATTGCGCATTAATGAACTTTCGTTGACCCCGGAAGAGTATGCTTCGATTCTAAGGAATGCCCATATCACACCAATCCCTAGCCCGGTCTTTTCGTTCATATCCCACAGTAAGTTGTCGTAGTAATGGGCCATTCTTACTTCCTTAAGCGTGGTAATGTCCAGGTCGTCTATGTTTACGAATCCTTGTTTCTTCATGTCCTCCAGAATTTGAGACTTATTCCAGAATTGAATTCTATGATTGTAGTCGGATACTGGATTAAAAACGAACTTGTTTTCCACTCGCTTAGGAGGGGTGTGTTTAATAACAAGAGTTGGTTCGGGATCGTTTTCTTCAAAACACGCCATTGGCATCTCCTCGGGGATGATGGCAGCGTTACAAAGTTTGTATTGTTTGGTCGACATTACAAGAATGAAAACAATTAAAAGTCTATTCATAATTAGAATTTATGAACCCAATAAAATTTCGAACCTCTTGTTTAAATTCCTCAAGGGTCCCATCGTTAATAATGCAGAAGTCACTTTTTAGTTCCTCCCAGTTGTCTGATTCGTGGCCAGTTCTTTGGCAGCCGTCTCTTATAATTTTAATAACCACCCCTCCGGCTTTTTGGATGGCTTCAACTTCGTTTTGAAATCGGACGTCACAAATTGCAATGTCGCGTTTTTCTAAAACTTTATCAATCCAAAAATTCGGATTTAAAGTTCTCATTGCCTCAGTTCCGATTACCTCTAAAACTCTCCGTCCGGTAACTCCTGGGAAAACTTCTGAGTTTTTGGTTTCACGGAGCGTGTAGTCGTGTCCTGTGATGAATTTACACACCTCTTTGAGGTGGTCGGCGAAGCCTATTTTGTCGTAGCCGAATTCGGCGGCTACGTTTGCGGCTTCATCTTTTCCGCTGCCTATTGGACCGCAGAATCCGAGGATGTTTATAGTTTGCTCCATTCGATGATTGCGTTTGTGTGTGCTTGTCCAATAGCCTCCAGGTTATCGAGAAGGAATCTGACTTCAAGCTCATTTGTATAAAACAGATTTTCCGTAAGAACAGCCTTGTGTTTTACTCCAACAATCTCATGGAAAGTGTTGTTCCATACCAAGCCCCTATTCTTTCGGTCTGGCAGCATAAGCGCCATGTGTCGATTAAAAATCTCGGCCTCTTCCTTCGCTGAGTGATAGAACGTAGAAAACCCATGGGCTGTATTGAATTCACCCATACCAAAAGCGTCTGAGTGAATCGAAAGATAAAGATCCGCTTTAAGAGAATTGGCTTTTGCTACCCGGCCAGTTAGGAATTTGCCAACCTTCTCTGGGTTCGGAACGAGATCAATGGCCTTTATGTCCGAAGGCAAATTGGCCATAATGTATCTCTTTATTTCCCTGGAACCCCACCACTCTGGATAAACAAATAGCTTTTGTTTATCTTCCTTCATTATGCGTTCGCGCAATGGATGATCGAATGCAAGCGGGCCACTTCTTTTTCCAGCCTGATAATAGCCGTGCGAATTTGAAATAATTATAGTTTTCATCTCTCCTCCAAATTTTTAAGCGTTTCCAAAGCATCCCTATCGTCAATGATGTCTTGAGCTACTGACAATGGAACGACGTAAATGAATCCAGCTTCTACTCCGGCCCCTACTTCGTCCATTTCGATTACTCTTTCGATGTGCTCGATTAAGCCTGATTGAAGAATGGCTTGGCGTAGGTTTCCGGTGTTGGTGATTTTAATCTTCATCGGTTCGGTGTAAAGAGTCGGACGTCATCCGGGTTTCGTTTGTATTTCTCCCATTTCTCAATAAATGCCAAGTACGGCATTTTGGGTATGTCGGCGACAAAATCTTTCTCCATGTCTGCGGGAATGATAAACATCATCTCGTCGTATTCCTTGATTTTGACTTCGTTCATATCTTCAAAAATTTCGCCAACGCTCTGGCGGTTTGTAAATCGCAGTCCAAAGATAAAACCTTTTGTTTAATCTGCAAATTTAATTCAACTCTTTCTGCTTCTTCGTGCCATTTATTAATATCAGTTACTATGTCAGATTCCTTTATAAAGATCGAATGGCCTTTCTTTGGCCCTGATGTATAAATAACCGACAAGTTGTCTTTGTACGTTCCATTGAAGAGAACAGAAATTAGATCTCCATCCTCTTCAATGTATAGTGTGTCGCCTAGAAACATGATGCGATGTAGTTTTTGCATTCTTCGAGAGTACCTTCCGTTATGATGTCGTAGTCAGATCCATACAAAAACCAAATTCCATCGTCTTCTTTGGCTATCTTCATGACGCCTTTTCCGAAAATATAAGAACCTTCTTCTTCGACAATCAGCGACAAAATAAAAGCTCGCTTCATTATCTGTAACTGTTCTTCACCGAACTGCTTAGCTTCTTCTTCTGTCTTTGCTGAACCATGAGCTGATAAGCCACCTACTCGGATTTGATACTCACTACCAAATTGTCGGCACTTGATTGAGGCTCTTAATGGGCCTGCGGTGGTGATATATCCGTCTTCTTGGATCCACTTCATTTCTGATAAGTTTGCAGCACTCCTCTTGCCTCACGGTCTTTAACTCGTTCGTCGAGAATTTCGAGCGCGGTCTTGAGGTGAGCGACGGCTGCGGTTGTGTAATCGTTTTCGAGATGTCCTACGTTTACACTTTCGAGGTGATCAGCGCAGAGTTGGATGAGTGATTCGGTAAAGAAGCCCGGATGACCAGGAATGTCTTTCGATCCTTTGCAAAAGGCGATTGTCTCATAACGAAAATCTTCAGCTCCGTTTGATGTGATGTGATACATTGGGAGCTCATAAGTGTGTGAGCTCAACCGTGTGATTTGTTTTGGATCAACCATTAAAGTGTAAGTTTGTCAATTGCTTTACCAATATCGGTAACGTTTGGACATTCGATCTCTTCGCCTCGTCTCCAGCGGTTGTATATTTTGAGAAGTTCTTGAGCATCTTTTAGGCTAGGCGATTTCCTCGATGATATAGTCCATGATTTCGCTTGGTTTTAAGCCATGCCACATACCTGCTTGCCTGAATTCTTCTTCAGTGAAGTTAGTGACGACTTCTTTTGAGTACTCAGCGCATTCGTCTTCATCCGGGCAGTAGTCGTAACCGAGGGCGGCTTCGTAGGCGGCGGCTAGGATTCGTAGTTTCATGCTGGATCATAAGTTAGTTCAAAAATATCGGGCTTGCAAGGGTAAATTTCTCCTTTTACGCCTTGGATGATGTAGTCGCCGTAGTCTCCTCTCATCCATCCTTCTAATGTGTAGATCTCGCAATGAGTCTCGTGAGTAATGATCTCGTTTAGCGTGACCTTGTCCTGAAACCAATCTGGTCTAGGATCGATGTAGTATCTAAACGCTTCGACGACTACTGGTTTCTTTCTGAATTTCATGCTTGTTTGTTTCGGCAAAGGTAAATCATTTAGGAATACGTGTCAAGTGGTTGGTAAATTTTTAATCAATTTGGTTTTGAGGGTATTTTTGAGGGCGTTTTAGAATAATATTTGGTTTATTTTAAGAAAACTTAAAATCCGCTTGTATCAGCTCGGTAGGGGTGCAAATTATGTTTGGTTTGGGGTGATTTTGACGGTTTTGTGACACATTATCAGCCTTCTCCGTACCAAACTTTTCCTTTTTTAATAACCTTGCCTGATGGATCAACATAGACTTTGATTTCTCTTTCTCCGACAAGAGAATCGTCGATCAATATCGTTCTTGCGCCTGAGATGTGGGTGTCTCGGGCTGTAAGGTAGGCGTAGATAGCTAATGCTAACTCGTTGGCGTCTAGTGTAATCTCTACGCCTGGGCCGTACTTTGTGGTTCCTTTTCCGTGTTTGACTTTCATGGGGCAAAGATATAGGGTAATTAGATAAGAGTCAATATGGGTATGAAATTTTCTGACGATGCGTGGTATGAGCAGATATAGATGATGCCGGGGTCGAATCCTGGGCGGGAAACGCGAATGCGAAC
>CALBHK010000072.1 GCA_937894565.1 uncultured Chlamydiae bacterium | reverse complement strand
ATAGAACCATTTTGTGAGGGACTAACTACAAAAGGCGTAGTAAGCTATGGACTTTCAAGCTATGGCTATGATATTAGAGTTAGCAACGAATTTAAAATTTTTACAAATATTAATGCAACAGTAGTAGCAAGTGAAGCTTCAATAGCAAAAATGTATCTCGATAAATACGAAACATTTCTTTACCATCAAAAAAATAATATTCCATTTGCAAAATCTTGGTTGCCTGAAGACTACGATTTCTCTGAAAAAGAAATTATAGCTAAGCTAACAAAGAGCTTTGAAGAATCGGCTCATATGGAACAAGGCATCGAGTTTTGGATGGCGAGAGACATTAATGAGTTGAGGAACATACCCTATACATTGCCGCACTTGTGCCGGATTGCGAATAATACTATATCCACCGATATCACCCCTCAATAAACCATCAGGAGGACGCTATGCATAAAATGGACAAACAAACTCGAAATTTTTTAGAACAAGATAACTCCAGCGATAGCCCAGAACTTGAAGATATTCCCATTGAAGAGGGACGCCGCATGGCTGAGCAATCTATTATCCCCTCTACCATCCAATTAGAATCGATATCCGATATAAAAATACCTACGCCTGAAGGAGAAATCACTCTGCGTATCTACACACCAAAAGAAGCTAAACCGTTTCCTGTTTTTATATCCATCCACGGAGGAGGATGGGCCTTTGGCAGTTTAAACACCCACGATCCCTTCTGCCGCTCTATTGCTAAACAAGCTGACATGATTGTTGTCTCTATAGATTATCGCCTCTCTGCTGAACATAAATACCCTGCAGCTTTAAACGACTGTGAGGCAGCTGCCATATGGGTAAAGAATCATATACATGAATGGGGAGGCGATCCTGAGCGCTTAAGCATTGGAGGCATTAGTGCTGGAGCCAACTTAGCTGCTGGCGTTGTTTTAAGAGCAAAAGAGCGGCAATTCCCCCTATTTCAAGCGCAAGTATTAATAGTCCCTGTCATCCAACATGATTTTAATACCTCCTCTTATCAAAAATATGCAAAAGGATATTTTTTGACTAAAGAGCTTATGGAATGGTTTTGGGGTCTATATCTAAATAAAGTTGCAGATGGTCAAGAACCTACTGCCTCGCTACTTAATGCCTCAGATGTTTCTGGGCTGCCTCCTACTTTGTTTATTTTAGCAGAGTTTGACCCCCTGTATGATGAGGGGCTAGCGTATGCAGAAAAGCTAAAAGCAGTAAAAGTACCGGTCATTGTCCGCAATTATGCCACCATTCATGGGTTTACAAGCATAGACGGGCTGGATATTGGAAAAAAAGCAATTTCAGATATTGCTCAATTCCTTACGAAATAAAAAAGAATATTGATTATTAAAGTAATTATATGCATACTACGTGACACGCTAGTCTCAAACAGTTTTTGACTAGTTTATTTTAACAAGGAGCCGTCATGGATAACAAGAATATTAGTAAATGTAAAATAGATCATCATTACCACTTAAAAATCAGATCGGATCTAATATACCCAAACCACGTTTCTGAAATAGATAAAACAATAAGTGAAATTATTGACCAGAACCATCTATTAGTCTCCGTCAGCATGGATAGTAACTGCATGTTATGGCATCTTTTATGTAAAAATTTTGAAGACAAAGGAATACTTCTTATTATTGAAAAAGTAAAAAAAACTAGCTCCGAATTGTTAATAAGTTGCAGTAATACATATATAGAAGAAAATGGCACCTCTCATGTCCCGGTAAAAGCCTGCATTAAATACCATAACTCTTCTGTCGTAGAAAAAAAAATTCAGTACCCGGTTTTTCTAATCTTTAGAACAGAAAAGGTCCCCAATTGTTTCTCTGATTTCTATGATAAATTTCTCAGTCATATTAAAAAAATAGATCCCAATTTTGAAACCAATTCTATTGATAAAATCACCTACAAAGACAAATTTTCTAACCTAATATTAAAATCAAATATACCACAACTTGATAAGTAATCGATACCCCATTTCTTTCTCAAAGCAACAGAATGAGAAAAATTACTAAAAGCATTTCTCATTGTGAATTTTTCTAAAGTAAAGATCACAATGAGAACTCTTTTGTTTTTTCTTAGGCCTCTTATCCCTTATCCATACTCAAACAAGATGAAAAATCGGTTTTTGATGGCGTCGGCAGCCCTGAATTTAAGGCCCGTCTGCATCAACTCAACTTGTTTAAGTTTAAGCTGCTTCGACGCCGGCAAAGCTTGGCTCAAATTTAGGGTGCCTCTTTGATGTCACTATTTTTAAAGCTTCTTTATACTGAAACACATTGAAGAATTGGCAGCAATTCCCGCTAAAAAACTCATTCAGGATTAGTGATTTATATTCTGCACACTCTTGATCCTGCCGCCGAAGGCGATCCTGCCCATCATGTTTATAAAAAAAACAGAGAACATGATGGGCAGGATCGCCTTCGGCGGCAGGATCAAGAACGTGCAAAAGAATTAGCGGGAACTGCTGAAGAATTGGTTTGTTCTTGAAAACATTCTTTAAAACCACTACATTAAGAGCCATGGAGATACAAAAAAGACAAACAAGACAATTTCGTGTTATTTTAATTATTGTCTTTTTAGGCTTTTTGGGCATTTCTATGCCTTATCTGATTTTTCCAGCACTGTTTCTAAATCCCGAATATTCCATCCTGCCGGCAGATTGGAGCGATTCTAGCCGCGCGCTTTTTTTAGGGATAGCTCTAGCAGCATATCCTCTGGGTCAGTTTATTGGCTCCCCTATTCTTGGATCGCTTTCAGATGATTACGGACGTAAAAAGTTATTATCAGGAAGCATGTTGCTTTCTGCTTTCTGTAATTTATTTACAGGGTTTGCCATTGCATGGCAGAATTTAACACTTCTGATTATAAGTCGGTTGATAGCAGGCATCATGGAAGGTAATATCGCTATCGCACGTGCCATGGCTGCCGATTTAAAGACGATTCCCAAACACCACTCTTTTGGAAAAGTTAACACCGTGACCTCCGTTGCCTTTATTTTAGGACCTCTTTTAGGAGGCGTCATGGCAGATAAAAACCTCTTTGAGTGGTTAACCGTTTCGACTCCCTTTTATTTCATTTGTATCTTCTTTTTCTGTCTCACGGGACTTGCTATGTTGGTTCTGGATGAGGGAGTGATTAATCCTTGCGCAAAAGTACTGACTTTTTGGCAGCGCATCAATTTAATTAAAAGACTCTCATTATTATTTTCGAATAAACGTCTGCAATTTCTTATGCTTATTTCTACTTGTTTTACCCTTGCAGTCGATATATTTTATGAATTTAGTCCAGTACATCTCACGCTCAAATGGGAATTGGGCCCTTCCCAGCTTGTTTTTTATAATGGAATTGTCTGTTTTTCGCTGGCTATAGGAAGTGGAATATTGCCCGGATTCTTTTCTTCTCGGATCTCCAATCGATTAGCGGTCCTACTCGCTATGGGAGCGCTTGTTCTAATCCTAATTGGTATTGTGTTGGCAAATTCCGTTTTCCCCATGATGTTGCTATTTGCGCTAAGCGGACTTGTGATTGGGCTTACAACAACTTTGTTGACGGTAAAAATTTCCGATTCTGTTTCAGAAACTATTCAAGGAGAGGTCATGGGAGTGCAGATGTCTTTGCGAGTTTTAGGAGATGCCATGATCTGCCTATTGGGAGGCGCCTTATTGCTCTTTTCATCCAAACTCATTTTGATGGTGGCTGCAGGAATCTCTATGGTTACGATGGCATGCTATGCTTTGGGTCAAAAAAGTATACCAAAAATAAAATAGACTTTTTTTCCCAAATTTTTATCACTTGAATCACAAAGCCGCTAATTTGTAGAATGTTATTGGAACTAGAACCTCGAGGTGAGACGTGCAAACTACAGCAAACTTCCTTACAAAAGGAAACACTAAAACACAACAACATCAACTATCCAGGCTCCTGCACGCCATTCAAAGCAAAATCATTGGGCAGCATCAATTGATAGAATATATGCTAGTTGGTCTCCTATCCGATGGCCATCTTTTGATCGAAGGCATGCCAGGTCTTGCCAAAACACGTTCGGCCAAGGCCATAGCCGATGGCATCGAAGGCGATTTCCACCGCATCCAGTTCACCCCCGACCTCTTGCCTTCAGATTTGATCGGCACGGAAATTTATGTTCACGAAAAAAGCCAATTTATCTTTAGAAAAGGACCTCTTTTCAACCACATTTTGCTTGCTGACGAAATCAACCGGGCTCCGGCAAAAGTACAGTCAGCCCTTCTGGAGGCGATGGAAGAAAAACAAATCACTGTCGGCCACGAGAGCCACCCTCTGCCAGAATTGTATATGGTGATTGCGACGCAAAACCCCATCGAACAAGAGGGAACCTACAATCTACCAGAAGCACAGCTTGACCGTTTTATGATGCATCTTGAAGTGGATTACCCAAACCATCAGGAAGAACTGCTGATTATCGAACTGGATGAAAAGCGCCAACACAAACAAGAGAGCTCTTGCGCGCCAGTGATCACTAAACAAGATATTCTGCAGGCTCGCCAGGAAGTATCTAAAGTTTTTATAGCCGATAATTTGAAAAACTATGTCGTTTCTCTATCTGCCGCCACACGCCATCCAGATAAATACGACCCTGACCTTGCCCGCTATCTAACAATGGGAGTCTCTCCGCGCGCAACCATCGCCATGGTCCGATGCGCAAAAGCTTTGGCCTGGCTCAGAGGCGAAGAATATGTAACCCCTCAACACATCCACCATATCGCACCTCCCATCCTCAGACATCGGATTGGACCTTCTTTTGAGGCCGAGGCGGATGGTATTTCCCGTAATGCAATCATCAAAAAACTCTTAGAAGTTGTGGCTATACCTTAAGGCGACCATGGAGGCAAGCATGCTCTACCCCGATTTTAAAGACCTTATAGCTATTAAAGATAGAAGATCTAAAGTCTCACACTTGCCTGCGCGCTCCGTAAAAGCTGCAAGGCAGGGCAATCACAACTCCCCTTTCCGTGGGCAGGGGCTAGAATTCGATGCCGTGCGTGCATACGTTCCTGGTGATGATATTCGCAATATCGACTGGAAGGTGACAGCTAGGTCTGGATCGCCTCACCTCAAACTCTTTAAAGAAGAGCGCGAGCGCAATATTACTATCTGCGTGGACATGAATGAGTCTATGCGCTTTGGGACCAGAAGAACATTCAAATCCATCCAGGCAGCACACATTGCTGCCCTTTTGGGATGGCAAAGCCTATCCCAGCATGACAGCGTAAGTGGCTGCCTTTTTGGCGATGTTCAGAGCGGAATCCAATATTTCCCTCCTAAACGGACCCGCCAATCGTTTTGCGCTATGTTAGGAATACTCTGTAGGCCACCCGTACAAAGGCATCAGATACCCATCCATCACCCCCTAAAGCAACTCAGCAGAAGCGTGACTCCCGGCTCTATTGTCTACATTATCAGCGACTTCATCGATCTCAATTTCCATCTTCAAGAAGAATCCGGCTTGTGTTTGCTACGCAAAAGCTCTGATGTTGTGTTCATTGCCGTAAATGATATAGCCGATAAAACAATTCCCCCCATCGGATCTATTTTATTCTCCTCAAATACAGGGGATAAAATAGCAATTAACACACAAAACGATTCAGGACGCTCTGCTTATGCAAATTTTTGGAAGAGAGAACGCGAACAACTTCATGAGATTACAAATAAGTTCAAAATCCCACTCATAGAACTTGGAACAGAATCAGAAATCCATAAAGAATTATTTTTGGGTTTGAAAGGAATAGCAAAAAAGAGGATGCGATGACTTCCCTACTTGAGCAACTTCACGATATTGACGGTTTAGATGCAATTGGTTGGTGGCCTCTATCTATTGGGTGGTGGATCGCTACTGCCCTTGCCGCTTCCTTAAGCATTGCGTTCTTATGTTATGTCACCTATCGACTCTCTTTTGCGCGCAGTTGGAAAAACGACACTTTACAGAAATTGGCACGCCTCGAGAAAAATTTATCTGAAACAACTGCCAAGGAAACAGCTATCGCCTTATCTGAGTACCTGCGCCGCATAGCTCTTCGTCGCTTTTCTCGAAAAGAATGTGCTTCTCTAGTAGCAGAGAATTGGCTAACATGGCTAGCTAAGCATGATCCCAAACAATTCGATTGGAAAACGAAGGGAATTTTTTTAATTAATCTCCCTTACGCTCCTGAAAATGCAACCGTTTCCAGGGTTACGGTTGAACAAGTTAATGATATAATCCAGGCCACCAAAAATTGGGTGAGATAAATGTTTCATTTTGCATCTCCTTGGTTCGCATTACTATTGCTTCTTCCTCTTCTTTTCAAATTATTGGTCCCACGCCAAAAGGAAATGAAAGAAAACGCCCCAGAGCTTTATTTTCCTTCCTTGAATAGGCTTAAATCGGCTTTTGGCCATTCCTCACAATCGAACATCCGCACGTCCTCCTTCTTTTTTTCGTTAATTACGCTGCTCTGGTCCTTGCTCATCATCGCTTTAATGCAGCCAGAAAACGTGGACCAATACACCCAAGTCAAAAATAAAGGATACGATCTTATGCTTGCTGTGGACGTTTCTGCATCCATGCAGGCGCTTGATTTTTCCACCGCAGTTAAAGCCATTAGTCGTCTTGATGCAACAAAAGAAGTGGTAGGGCATTTTGTGCAAGAGCGCCACGGAGACCGCGTCGGTTTGATCACCTTTGGCGAAAATGCGTATGTGCTTGTTCCTCTGACACTAGATACCCGTTCAGTGAGTAAAATGTTGAACGATACAGTCTCTGGTATGGCCGGTAATGCTACAGCAATTGGAGATGCCATTGGATTAAGTGTAAAAACTCTACGTGAAAGACCGGAAGGATCGCGCGTTCTTATTCTTTTAACTGATGGAGTAGACAATGCAAGCAAAATCCCCCCTCTTGAAGCTGCTAAGTTAGCTAAACAATATGGTATTCGCATCTACGCAGTCGGCATCGGAAAAAACGGGGCTGTGCCTTTTCCAACAAATCATGGCACTTTTGGTATGGTAGAAACACCGATCGATGAAGAATTATTGAAACAGCTTGCCGTCCTAACGGATGGACAGTACTTTCGGGCTACGGACAAGCATGCTTTAAAATCCATCTATGAGAAAATCAACACCCTTGAAAAGAGCGAATCCGACGACATTATTTTCCTAATAAGAGAACCTCTTTATGCCTATCCTCTGGGGCTTGCCCTCTTTGTGCTGCTGTTACTGACTTTAAATGATTTAAGGAGACAACTCAGTGGTATTTAGCCAATTTCATTTTGCTCATCCTTTATGGCTCTGTGTTACCTTAATCATCCCTATTATTTGGGCCCTGTATTTTGCTTTCCGCCAGAAAGTGAACGCACATCATCAGCTCTCACAATTTATTGACAGTCATCTGCTCCCCTTTTTATTGGTAAGCAATACAAAAAAAAATAAAGCGTCCTATCAACGCCTTATCCTATGGAGTGCTGTCTGGTTATTTTTGGTATTAGCTTTGGCAGGCCCTAGGTGGAGCTTCCGCGAAATTGAGGCTTTTTCAAAAGACCAAAGCTTGGTTATCTTACTTGATCTATCTGAGTCAATGAATGCTACGGATGTTAAACCCTCTCGTCTGATCCGAGCCAAACAAAAAATCGAGGATATTCTCTCCCTTTCTAAGGGAGTCAAAATCGGCCTGATCGCCTTTGCCGCCGACCCGCATATGATTACCCCCATCACTGAGGATAAGAAAAATATATGCCATCTACTCCCTTCTTTAAACACAGATCTTATACACATTCAAGGCAGCAGACTTGCTCCCGCACTTGAAATGGCCTCTCTAATGTTTGAAGCTGAGCTGGGCAAAAACAAATGCATCGTTGTGATCAGCGATGGAGGTTTTGAGGATGGCAGCGCAATCACCACAGCAAAAAAACTAGCTAATAAAGGAATTGTGATCCATGCAATGGGAATCGGAACAGAAGAAGGGACTCCCATGAGGGATAGAGAAGGCAATATCATCAAAAAAGAGGGCGTGCCTATTATTTCCAAACTAGAAACAGAAAGATTTCATGAAATCGCTAAAAGCGGCAAAGGCCGCTATCTGGAAGCTCATTATTCAGATCGGGAAGTTGCCATGATTTTAGAAGATTTAGAAAAAAAAGCAGAAGCTGAACAGTTATTAGGAACTAAAGACAAAATATGGGAAGAGCATTTTTACCTTATTCTTCTACCCGCTTTGCCCATTATCCTATGGTGGTTTAGACGAGGCGCTCTTTTTGCTGTGCTTTTCTTCGCTTCTGTATCCTCCCTTGATGCAGAACTTAGTACTTATTTCAAAAATTCAGAACAGCTTGGCAGAGAGGCTTTTGAGATGCAAAAGTTTGAAAATGCCGAAAAGACCTTTCAAGATCCTTATCGCAAGGGAATTGCCAACTATCGGGCGGGTAAATTTGCACAAGCTGAAGAATGTTTCCGTGAGTCCAAACGCCCCGAAGTTTCATGCAGCGCGCTCTATAACCTAGGCAATTGCCTTGTTCAACAAAACAAGCTCAAAGAAGCCATTACGGTTTATGAAGAAGTGATAGATAAGTGGCCGCAACATTCAAGAGCAAAAGAGAACCTGGAATTAGTTAAAAAGATGCTTGAGGAGCAAAAGCCGCCTCCTAAAGAACAGAACGATAAAAACGATAAAAACGATAAAAACGATAAAAACGATAAAAACGATAA
>CALBHK010000071.1 GCA_937894565.1 uncultured Chlamydiae bacterium | reverse complement strand
CCCCACTCGCTCGTAAATTAATTAATTATTAATAAAATATTAATATTTATTGTATACACTACGCCTAGATTAAAAATTATTTAAAGAATAGGGGTTTTTTATGGTATGCGTAAAAGGACCTACTGTAGCAGCCACTATCACTGTAACAGGTCTAATAGCAGGAGCTGTTAAATTGGGAGCCCTGGCAATCACCGCGGGAATTGCAGGAACAACATTAGCCGCTGTAGGATTTGCTGTAGCAGGTGTTGCTGTTGTGGCTTTAGCTACATGGGCTATATATCTTGGGGTCAGAGCTTCTAGACACCGTAAGAATATTACTGCTTGTCAATTTATTTATACTTTTTTAGTACATCCATTTAAAGCTATTAGTCAGTTATTTAAAAAATGTTGCTGTAGGAAAAAAGAAAATCAGTTAGAGGTCAATCAGTTAGAGGTCAATCAGCATAACGATGGGTACACGCATTTTAGTGACGGTGAGGATGACATCAATGTCCCGAATTAGGCCGTGAGTTATACCAATACAATCTTAATAGAATCTTAATAGAAGATGCTTACAATGAGCCTATTAATTTTTTAAAAAAGGATAATTAAAATGAATAATATCCAACAGAGGCCAGAGAATTTAGATACGTCAATCCATAATATAGATACAGGACGTAAACCCATTCGATGTTTATCAAGTTATATGATGACTGGGCTAATGACTTTTCGCAACCCTTATGGTAATGAAGATCAAGCTCAAACTTGGAATAATTTAAAGAGTCTAATTCCTCTCAAAAAAGTACTTGTTGAAATCGCACTTCCTCTGGTTACAGTGATTGCGCTTGTTGAAAAGATTGTCTACACTACTCTTTGGACTCTTTCATTATTTCTTTATCCAATCACCAAGAAACCTAAAGAATTCATGGCCAAAATGGTCCAAAGCAGTAACTTCTCTATAGTCTGGTCCTTATTTGCATTACCTTGTAATTTTATATTTACTGATGCCCCTACACATGAATCTACGATGCGATATGGAATAAATCAGGTGTTTGGTTGTAAACTTTTTGAGCGCGCAGAAGACACCTCCTATGTTAACGATAAATGGCAAAGAAGCAAAGATTTAAATGTAACTGACCAAGAAGTTCAACATGATGCTACTGCTGTCACTTTAATAATAGATGATGTTTTCACAGAAGAAATTTACGGTGATGATTTAGAAGCTAAAATTGGTGAGTTCTTAGATAGTGATGTGAACATGATATTGGACGTTCTGGAGCAAACAATTCGCTTGTATGCTAGCGGCAAACACAAAGCTGAACCCATTCCAGGTTTTTTCACAGAAGCGACAGCAAGAGGCATTCGACAAATACGAACGAGTGAAGAAAATATTGATCATGGACAACAAATTAAAGGATTGGCATTTGAAGAATCACAAAAGGGACGTTTGGCTAAAGAAATTTTTCAGAAAGCGAACACAGCTCTTGGAGAAAAATATCCGAATCTCTAGGCCCCCCCTCTAGACTTCTAACTTTTACCTGTGTATGATGGGTGCAATGAACAATTCTAATTCTACAAACATTAATTTGTTAATGATCCTCTCCTGTTTATTTACAGTTTTGATCATCATTTCCAATCTTATCGCCATCAAACTCATCCAACTGCCCTTCCTCCCCAATACCCCTATTCCCTGCGGACTACTCTGCTATCCCTTCACCTTCCTTATCAGCGATTTAGTGACAGAAATTTACGGAGAAAAACAAGCGCGTTTAATGGTTTATGTTGCTTTTATCATGAGCATCATTAGCTGCCTATTTATTCAGTTAGCCATCTATTCTCCCACTCATCCCGACTGGGTAAACACTTATCATCCCTTTGGCTATTCAGATACCATCAGTTATCAAAGCGCTTTTCAATCTTTTTTTGGCCTTAACCTTTTCACGTTAGCCAGCTCCATGGCAGCGTACATCCTCTCTCAAATTCTGGATATCCGCCTCTTTGCTTTTTTCAAACAGATAACTCATTCACGCCACCTTTGGCTACGCAATGTCGCCTCCACCTTAACTTCCCAAATTACGGACACCTTGATTGTAAATCTTCTTCTTCTCTACTGTGCCCTTAATATGGATATGCAGACAGTCATTCGCATCTGTATCGCCTGCTACTGTTTAAAAGCTATCTTTACAATTCTCTCTGTCCCACTTTTTTATGGACTAGTCAACGGATGCCGGTATCTCATTCAAAAAAAACAACTAGTTATTGCTTCGGCATAAACTGCGCAAGGCGTAATTTTGATTCCTTGCCTTTACAAACCTCTTGATAGCATTTTAAAGCTGCATCTAATCTCTCATTGCTAAATTGCCGCAAGAGTTTTTTAGTGCTAAGCTGCGCTTGAGGCGCTCCTTTCAGCAACTCCTCAATTACATTTTTCAAACTCTGCTCACCCCCAATACGGTGAATGAGATGCATAGACAACGCTTCCTGAACATCAAATTTTCTTGCCGTCAGCATCCAATCTGCCAATAAACGTGGTGAAATTTTATCGTATAATAACCCCATGACCAAAGCGGGCACCAATCCCCTGTGCACTTCCGGCAAAAAAAACTGCGTATTTTCATGTGCCACCACAAGATCGCAGCAAGCAAGCAATCCGATACCTCCTGCTACAACTGCCCCGTGAACAAAAGCAATAGTTAAAAAATGAGCCTCACGCAAATATTTAAAGAGAGTACAGAGCAAAGCTCCCATTTCTTCTATTTCTTCGTTTAAATCCATTCCTGCGCAAAAAACCTCTCCTGCTCCTTGCAGCACAGTAATATGTGTCTTTACTTCTCTCAAGGCTTCTATCAAAGCCTTTACAAGCGCCTTGTTCAGAGCGTTACGCTTTTGCGGCCTATTCAAAATGAGATAAGTGATCTCATTTTCTTGTTTAACTACTAATTCCATGTCATCTCCAATAATGCTTGTCCGTAAGCCTTCCCCTGACTATCCATTCGAAGAGACAAACTTCCTCCGCCATCTAAGACATCTTTTAAAATGAAATTAAAAGCCAATAAATTAGGCAAAGCATAGCGGATCACTTTTGAAGGCTTAACAAAATAACTCTTCACTACCTCTTCAGTTAAAAAACTCTCTAACAATGCATAAGCTTGAGCATCTTTAGCAATCACCCCAATATTGACATCGTTTCCCTTATCGCCGCTACGTGCTGTTGCCATTTCTTTTAGTTTAAACAAAATTCACCTCCACTTTCACTTGCTCACGCTTTATTTTTAAAGGCTCATACCCAAATAGGCGGCGAGGTTTAATCCTTCCCCCTATATAACCCGTAGTGCCTTGAGGTCCACTTGTCACTAAAGGAGCTATTTCTTTAGCAAATCGCTCTACAACCTCTAAACGTTTATCTGCGACTGCAAAATGGCCCATGCATTCAAAAGTTTCTATCGTAGGCATTCCCGGAACTAAATCACCACAACCGATTGCCTCATAAAAAAAGCGCTCTGGTTCTAACCCTTTCATTTTTAAACGATGATGGATCATCTCGGCGCAGCGTTTGACCTTTTCCTTTAAATCGTTGCCAAAAAAGGCAAGCATAGCCTCTCCTTTATAACCGGCATCATAGGTGGCGCTGACTTTATATGTTTGTGGGGGGGCACTTCCTCTTGATCCCTTTACTGAAACACGATTTTCCCCCACCTCATCTAACTGCAACCTCAAAAAAGAGACAGTTGCATCTGGACTTAAATAGCAATCAGGATCTCCCAATTCATATAAAAGCTGTTCTTTAACATCGCCAATAGAAACACGCCCTCCGCTATTTTTAGGCTTTGTTAACACAAAAGAACCATCTTCTTCCATCTCCACAATGGGGTAGCCCATAGAAAAAAAACCTGGAACAGATAGCCAATCTGTGACAATACCACCAGTGACTTGCCGGCCGCATTCAATCAAATGACCTGCCACAGTTGCCCCACTAATCTCATCATAAGCCTCATTTTTCCATCCATAATGAAATTGAGCAGCTGCAACAGTGAGGCTTGGGTCGGCAGTTCTTCCCGTGATGACCACGTGCGCACCCTCTTGAAGAGCGTCCACAATCCCTCTCGCCCCTAAGTAGGCGTTAGCAGTGATCCACTTTCCATCAGAAAAATAGCTTAAAACATCATCACCGGTGACTACACCGATTTTAACAGAAGGAGGTAAAATTTTACGGCAAGCAAGAGCGCAAGCATGAGGATTAAGCCCTCCTGCATTGGTGATAATGCGTACAGGATGGCCTTTTAGATAAAAAGGTTTCAAAGATTCTATCACTTGAAGAAAATCTCTGGCATACCCTAATGAGGGATCTTTCTGTTTTTGAATAGCTAAAATGGATAGAGAGACTTCTGCTAAATAATCGAGTGTAAGAAAATCAATAGAGGGGTCTTGCAGCAATAAAGTCGCGGCCGCATCGTCCAAATCTCCCCAAAAAGCTTGAGCATTAGCTATTTTCACCATGCTTGTACCTTATACCAAACTGATGAAATACTTATCGAATATATTGAAGTTTTGACAAGGAGGTTGCTCAAAATTTTTTGTCTGGAGCGAATGACCATTGCCTGTGGCAAGGCGCGAGTGAAGATAAAAATTTTGATGCAAAGCCGACGCCGTCAAAATAGTTAGTTACTTGGGTGTAATAAGTTAAGCATAGCACATAGTAAAACAAGAGCCTGAAGCCTGCGCTCTGTGGCTGCATACATTAAAGGAAACTTCTCTTGATGCTCCATAGCATTTTTCAAAAATTCTTGAAAAGTGAGACGATAACGCATAGAGCGTTGAATGGGGGCCATCAGAAAATTCCCCATGATCGATGAGAAAATTCCCGCATTACCTACACCGATTTTTCTAGACTCTTCTTCACCTATTTCTTCAATAATGGGTTCAGAAATATTCTCTTGTAAAACTTCAATTTCCACCGGCTCTTTTTTATTTTTAAAAAAAACGACGATCCTATAAAAGATATATCCCAAATTGCCCAAAATAGGAACTAATAGTCCAATGGTTACCCAGCTAGATTGCTTTTTAATATGTTCATAGTATCTGTTCCCTGTTATATCTTTATTTCGCAGTGCGACGTGTTTTTCAAATAGGTCCAACTTGTGACTGTACTAAAAACAGGAACAACTTTGCTGATCTGATCAATAAAGATTAAAGCTCTTTCGCATTGACACATAAAAAAACAACCATAATTTTAATAATTATATCACAATCAACGTTAATTTTCTGTTAAGATCGGGGTCCACCTTAGACAAAAAAAGAAGAGATGCTTTACAGTAATGATAATGTAAAAAGGGAGAGAAAAAATGGGCATCACTTTAATTTTGTTAATTATAGCCATTGGCATCCTCCTATTTATCGTCGGAATCTATAACAACTTAGTGCGCTTGCAAAATTACGTTAAAAATGGCTGGAGCCAAATCGATGTGCAGCTACAACGTCGCTACGACCTCATTCCCAATCTTGTCGAATCTGTAAAAGGCTATATGGCCCACGAACGCGGCACATTGGAAGCTGTGACCAATGCCCGCAACCAGGCATCTAAAATTCGCGAATCTCTTGCCGGTTCTGCACCCAACCAAGAAGGCATCAAAGATCTTTTAGCGGCTGAAACAACCCTTAAAGGAGCTATGACAAACATTTTTGCACTAGCTGAAAATTATCCGCAGCTCAAAGCTAGTGATAATATGCTCCGTTTACAAGAAGAACTAAGTTCTACAGAAAATAAAGTTGCCTTTGCCCGCCAATCTTATAACGATTACGCCATGCAATACAATACAGCCCAAAAACAATTTCCCGCCGTTCTTGTAGCCAGCTTGTTTGGCCACCAGGAAGCTGGCCTTTACCAGGTAGAGGATGCAGAAGCTAAAAAAGCTGTAAAAGTTAAGTTCTAATGGATTTTTGGCAGGCAAAACGGCACGCACAAAAAGCGACAACTCTCTACTTTTTTCTCTTTATCGCCATGACTTTGAGTGTCTCTGCGCTCATTGAGTGGCTATTTCGTCTTGCTATGCAAGAAAATGACCCATCCGATTATGCAATTCCCAATTACCCAACTGTGGGTCTGGCTTTTGCGCTCATTACCTTTACCGTGGCTTTAGTTAAATATTATGGTTTTAAGAGCTATGGGGGCAGCTATGCAGCAGAATCGGCAGGCGCTGAATTAATAGATGAACAAAGCGCAGATTTAAAAGAACGAGAACTTCTTAATATCGTAGAAGAGATGGCCCTTGCAGCCGGCATCCCTAAACCTCCCGTTTATCTTATTGATGCCCAGCAAATTAACGCCTTTGCCGCCGGAATGGATTTAGATAATGCCGTGATCGCTGTGACCAAAGGGGCTTTAAACAAACTAAACCGAGATGAATTGCAAGGAGTCATCGCCCATGAAATAGGACATATCATTAACGGGGATATGATCATCGGGCTGACACTCGCTGCTATGGTCCTGGGATTTTTCTTTGCTTTTACACTTGGACAGAGAATTATCTATTTTTCTTCCTTTTCAAGACGCAGTAACCGCTCTTCGAAAAACGACAATCAAGGCGGAGCTATCTTTTTAGCGGCACTGCTCTTTTTTGCAGCAGGACTCTTTACCTGGTTTTTTGGATCCATCTTAAAAGCATGCGTGAGCAGACAAAGAGAATATCTAGCCGATGCCTCTTCTGTGCAATTCACACGCAATCCCCAAGGCATTGCTAACGCTTTAATTAAAATTCAAAAAGACAGTATTCAGGATATGCCCTCACAAGGAGCTGCTTTTTCCCACCTCTATTTTGATAATCATGGGGGATGGAATTCTCTTTTTGCCACACACCCTCCTCTTGAAAAACGCATCGCTGCAATATTAGAAAATGAAAACAAATAAAAACATCTCTTTTATTTTGCAAATGGTCAAGCCTTTTCGGCGCTATATTGTAATCTATCTGATTTTAGGGACCATTTGGGCAATTGATTTAAGCCTTAGGCCTTATTTGCTTAAAATCATGCTGGATAAAATCCCTCTTCTAAACGCCCAAAATGCTATCGAACAGCTCTCTTTGCCCGCTTTTTTTTATCTACTCATGGGGCTCATTGTCACACTGGTCTTTCGCGGTTTGGATTATACGTGGATTCAACTAAATCCCCCTTTAAAAAGGCATGTTGCAGATCAATTAATGGAGCGCATGATGCACCATTCGCAAGCTCTATTTCAAAATCAGTTTGCAGGAAATTTAGGCAATAAAATCAAGGATGTAGCCAGTGGGATTCCCGATCTCATCAAGGTGATCATGGCGCAATTTATCAGCCATTTTTTAGCGCTTTTGATTGCTATGTATACCATGTGGACGGTAGATTTTAAATTTTCACTTTCTCTATGTATCTGGGTGGTTGTTTTTATTGGGGGCACGCTTATTTTTTCAAAGAAAGGAAAAACATTAAGCCAAAAAGCCGCGGGAGAGCGCTCTCATGTAGTGGGAAGTATTGTCGATATTTTAAGCAATATCATGAATGTACAGCTTTTCAGCGGAGCTATTTTTGAATCGAGAAGATTAAAAACCTCTCTTAATGGTTGGGTAACAGCTGATCAAAAGCGCGATTACTTTTTTTTGAAAATGTTTGCCTTTCAAGGACTCTCTTTTGTCCTCTATCAAAGCATTTGCATCTTTTGGCTTATTTATGGACTTACAAAAGACCAAATCAGCACGGGTGATTTTTCCCTTATTCTCACCATTAATATCTTCATTGTCGATTGCCTATGGTCGCTTTCGCGCGATATCAGCGCTTTTGCCGACACCTACGGCAATGTCATGCAGGGGCTGGAAGTAGCCCTTTCTGATGTGGAAATTACTGATCTGCCCAATGCTGCATCTTTACATGTTCAAAAGGGTGAAATCTTTTTTGATCAGGTTAAATTCCATTACAAAGGAAGAACTGCTTTATTTCAAAATAAATCAGTGTTAATTAAATCTGGTCAAAAAGTGGGTCTTGTGGGCTATTCCGGAAGTGGAAAATCCACTTTTGTCAACCTCATTTTACGCCTCTATGAGATTCAGGAAGGACATATTTTAATCGATCATCAAGACATTCAAAATGTGACTCAGAATTCTTTAAGAGAGACCATTGGCATGATCCCTCAAGATCCTTCTCTTTTTCATCGCTCTTTAATGGAAAACATCCGTTATGGGCGATTAGACGCCACAGATGAAGAGGTAATAGCAGCCTCTAAACGCGCTCACGCTCACAACTTTATCATGGAACTTCCCAGTAATTATCACTCTCTTGTCGGGGAAAGAGGGATCAAGCTCTCTGGAGGACAAAGACAACGCATAGCGATAGCCAGGGCTATTTTAAAAAATGCTCCCATTTTGATTTTGGATGAAGCGACATCACAGCTCGATTCTGTGACAGAAAATGATATTCAAGAAATGCTGTGGGAATTGATGCAGGATAAAACAACTATCATCATTGCCCACAGGCTCTCTACATTACTAAAAATGGACCGTATTCTGGTTTTTGATCAGGGGCATATTGTAGAAGATGGAAGCCATGCAGAATTACTTGCTCAGGGTGGGCTTTATAAAACGTTATGGGAAGCGCAAGTGGGCGGCTTCCTACCCGATGCAAGATCAACAGGATAGAAGAAGAAAAAGAAGAATAACAGGGTGGGCAGGCATACGCATCAGGCTAACTCTTGCAGCCCTTCAGGCTGCGATATCTAACCCATTCATACCCAGGGCG
>CALBHK010000070.1 GCA_937894565.1 uncultured Chlamydiae bacterium | reverse complement strand
CCTTAAATTTTGAAACAGATGAGACTTTATTTAGCAGCGGATTGCAAATCTCCTTTCAAATGGCGCTCAAAAGACTTGGAGCTTCTTATTTACTCCCCCTTACGCAACGCTACCGCTCCATTCATTGGCATTCTAAACAAAAAATGGCTTTTACAGCATCTAAAAAACTAAAACACCATATTGAACATTTAGTTAAAATTCATCCACATAGAATCGATTTTGAACAAAAACGCCCTCTAAAAATTGCCCACCTGACAGCTCAATTAGTGGATGGGGGGCATGCCCCCTCTCAATTGGTAGAAAGTATCCTCTCACATCATGATAAGGAACTGTTCGACCCTATTTTAATCTGTTGCGAAGAGGCCGCTTTACGCACCTGCGAATATCCATTCAATCTCTATACCTCTTTACCTTCCGCAGAAAGAGGAGCGCAGCGTCTTAAGAGACTTCAAAATTTAAACATTCCCATTTTCATGGACGATGGTTCCAAATCAATCGAGACCACCGCACAGAAAATTAGCGCTCTTTTAGATCAGCAAGAGATAGACATTGCCATTTTTCATAGCCCTTCGCTGCTGCACATTCTTTGCGCTGCTGGATGTAAAGTTCCTCTCAAAGTGCTTTTTGAACATGGCACATTGCCCTATACAAAAGGTTTCGACTACGCCATTTTAAGCGCTCAAGAAACAAAAAATCAACATGTAGAACTATTTAAAGAGTTGAAAATAGAGACAAGCGTGCATACTTTTCCGGTTGATTGCCGCGCTCATTGGGAAGAGAGACGCTACTCTGCTGCGCGCGTTGGTCTTCCTGAAGATGGTTTTTTAATGACTACCATCTCTAATAATTTAGAGCTACGTCTAACTATTCCCTGCTTAGATGCCATTGGTCGTATTTTACAGCAATGCCCGTATGCCTACTATGCCCCTATAGGGCACATTAAAAACATTAAAACATTTAGAGAATTTTTCTACGCTTATGGTGTCGAAGATCGTATCATGCCTTTAGGACACCAGGAAAATCCTAGCCAAATTGCCAGAAGTATGCATCTCTATTTAAACGAATTTCCCATTGGCAGTGGCTTTGGAGCACTTGAAGCGATGAGCGCTGGCTGTCCAATTGTTACCATGTACGACGAAGAAGGCCCACCTGCAGCACAGTATGCCGCTATCTATTTTGGGAAAGAACGATCTGTTCAAAAAGGAGATATAGAGGGTTATATTCAATTAGCTGTCTCTCTTTATTCTGATAAAGAGAAGTACCAGGAATGGTCAGTTCAAGCCAGAAGGCAATATGAAGCGCGTTTTAACATCGATGAGTACATGATCAGCTTTGAGCGTACACTTTTAGAGTGGAAGAGAGAGAGGGAAAGAGGAGAAAAGGGAAGTTAACCGCAGAGCCGCAAAGTGCGCTGAGGAAACGCAGAGAAGAAAAAAAGAAGAAGTAGAAAAATAAATTTAGTTTAGGGTTTTATAGTGATTTAAATCTTAAATGATAAAATCCATCCGCATCTTTTTACACGGAACTTCGCGTTCGCCCTCGCTGACTTAAAAAGTCAGCTTCATTCTCCACGCATTGTTCCATATAAAAATCTTGCGTCCGATTTTATCATTTAAAATTTAAACCACTATAAAGGCAGGACAGAAAATTAGAAGACAAAGAGTCTCCTGTTTAATAGACTTCTTGCGTAATTACATTTGCTTGCTAAAATTGCCTTTTTTGGCATCT
>CALBHK010000069.1 GCA_937894565.1 uncultured Chlamydiae bacterium | reverse complement strand
GATCTACACAGGCGAAGACACTCTTTCCCTACACGACGCTCTTCCGATCTGTTTTTTGTTTTTCTTCATATCTTCCTCCTAGTTGTATTTTTTTTTAGCTTTTCTGCTAGGAATAATGGTTTTAAGAAATATTCGGATAAATGATATAGGTGTATAAGTAAAATTATAAACCTTGGGTTATAAATGAGAAAATCGAGTGCAATTACTCACCTGTTTGTAGATATTGGCGGCGTTCTGCTCACCAATGGATGGGACCATCATTCTCGTAAGGATGCAGCAGAGCACTTTAAGCTGGATTGGGCACAAATGGAAAATCGGCATCATTTGGTCTTTGAAACCTACGAAGAGGGAAAATTCACACTGGAAAAATATTTAAATTTGGTCATCTTTTATGAAAAAAGACCTTTCACTAGGGCTCAATTTCAACATTTTATGTTGGCCCAGTCTAAGCCTTATCCTGAAATGATTAAGTTGGTCTCTCGACTTAAAGCGCAGTATAATCTCAAGATTGTAGCGGTGAGCAATGAAGCCCTGGAATTGAATGCTTATCGCATTCAAAAGTTCAAACTCGATAGTTTTATAGATTTTTTTATTTCGTCTTGCTTTGTGCATATGCGCAAGCCCGATGCAGATATTTTTCGTCTTGCTTTGGATATCGCGCAGGCACAAGCAGCTAAGACAGTGTATCTGGAAAATACCCCTATGTTTGTTCAAATTGCGCAGGAGTTGGGCATTCAGGGTATTTTGCATACAGATTATAGTTCTACATGCGCGCAATTAACTTTGCTTGGGTTGCAGTAGAAGTATAGCACCAACATGTGGTTGTATGGTCATTCACCATTCCTACGGCCTGCATGAAGGCATACATAATTGTAGAGCCGACAAATGTCATTCCGCGTTTTTTTAAATCTTTTGATAAAGTATCGCTTTCTATTGTTCTTGTAGGGACATCTTTAAATTCTTTCCAATGATTTTTAATCGGCTTTCCCTTTACAAAATTCCAAACATAACGATCAAAAGAACCAAATTCTTGCTGGATTTTCAAAAAAATCCGCGCATTCTGACGCGTTCCATACACTTTTAAGCGGTTGCGAATGATTTCCGGGTTTTGAAGAAGATTTTCCAATTCTTCATCGCTCATGGAGGCCACTTTTGTTGGGTCAAAGTTATAAAAGGCTTTGTGATAGCCTGGGCGTCTTTTAAGAATAGTCTCCCAACTTAGTCCTGCTTGAGCGCCTTCTAAGATGAGCATTTCAAATAAATGCCGCTCCTCATGTACGGGGATGCCCCATTCGTAATCGTGATAATCAGCATAGAATTCTTTGCCGGGAGCTGCGCCAAAGCACCTGTTTTTATGATGTGTTTGCAATTTTGACTAAACCTCGTTACTGCCGCATGTCTAGTTATTTTATATCAATTTCGTATAAATTAAGAGATAAAATTTATAAGGTAATCGATGAATCATTCTTTGTGTTTTTTATGGATGTTGTGTTTGTTTCAAGGCACATTGATTGGAGAAAATGATCTATGTGAGAGGTGGGACTCAACTGAGGGGCTTTTACGTTTGCAAAGAAGTGAAGAAAAAGAAAATTTTTGGAAATTGGCTAGGTTTTATGAGTCTCAGACTCGCTTAACATATTGTGGTGTGGCTGCTGCTGTGGTTGCTTTGAATGCTCTTTCAATTCAAGCTCCTCAATCTCAATTTTTGGAAAAATATCGCTTATTCACTCAAGAGGAGTTTTTTTCTGAAAATGTATCCGCAGTCATCAGTCAAAACGAAGTCTTAGAGAAAGGATTAACATTAGACCTCTTGCGTAATTACATTTGCTTGCTAAAATTGCCTTTTTTGGCATC
>CALBHK010000068.1 GCA_937894565.1 uncultured Chlamydiae bacterium | reverse complement strand
TTTTCAGAGGAAAACTCACATTTTTTCGTTGGTGCGGAGCTGTTTAACTGCCGTTTTTAGGATGATGAAGCCTTTAAATAGACCTGATGGGATGGTTCCCAATTCGCAACTGATGCATTTCTGAGAGCCTTCTCTGCTGAGTAAAGTAGAAAATCTCCCTTGCTCTACTCCCTACTTATATGAAATAAAATAAGCTCTTCGGATAACTGTGTCATATCTATGCCCTGACTAGTTGGGGTAGAATAGCCGCTTGTTCCACAATACTCTGAAGGTAAAAACCTGCCATAACTTCTACTTCCGATTGCATTAGCACCTACAACAAAAGCATTTAAATACATCGCAGCTTCTACCGCATAGCTGGTCGCATTAAACCCTTGCGTGCCGCATTCGCATGGTGTTGAAGCCGTAATCCCCCAAAATATAATAACAAAATCCGGCTGTAGTTCTTTAAGAGTACTCAAAGGCTGTGCTGGTGGATAAGTATAAGCATCTGCGCACACTAAAATAGAGGTTTTCCCAAATGGAGTGGTTGTAGTTGTAATATCGGAAAGTTCTCCCGCAATATAACTACACTGATCCTGATTCAAAATCTGCTGGCAAGCACATGGATCAAATGCATTTTTAACGATATTAAATTGTCTATGGTGCAAAACAATTTGACCATCTGGATTGATTAATATACCGGAATCATACGCTTGGTGGGCACCATTCTTTGCGCCAATACCGGCTTGAGGACCTTGCTCACCCAAACCTGCCGCCACCCAAATATTTTCATCTCTAGCAATTGCTGCGAATTCATCACTGTATTTTCCGGGAATTGGAGCAGCCTCTAAAAATACATTCGGATTAAGCTAACTAAAAACTGAATCTTCAGGGAAAACAACTAAATCAGCTCCATGAGCCTTTGCCTCCTTTACAAGTTCTCGCATTTTGTAAAAATTGCCCGCATCTATGGTTCGCAGTTGCACAGCTGCGACAGTAAATTGCGTCAAGTTGTCAGCGGTGGCGTTTACGGAGGCACCAAGCAAGAAAACGAGCAGCATTATGATTCGATGTTTTTTCATAAAGAACGTCCTATTAAATTTTAGAAGACTCACATGGCAAGAAATCTGTAAAACAACAACCCTCTCGATGAATAGTTTCTCCCACCATAATTGCTATAGGATTTTGAAACATAGGGCCATCAAATGCAAAGCTATGGAATTCCCCATTTTCACCGCATGGATCAATCTCTTTAGGAAGATCATTAAGAAAAGATTCATCATACTCTCTTCCGGCAAATTCTACTGGTATACGCTCAGGATCAAAACATGTGATCACAGCTTTTAAGCCACCGGCTATCATTTGTTTTGATAGCCCCTTAGTTGGAATACCCCAAATAGGAAATAGGGGTGTGATTCCTGATCCTTCTAAGAGCGTTTCACGATACTTGCGAACATCCTCAAGAAAGAGATCTCCAAATGCAAAACACTCTACACCTTCTTTCTTTGCTTCCAAAATGAATGCGTTCATCGCATTCACATACTTGGCATTATCACAAGGATATGGAATGTAAATAATATATAAGGGAAGGTTAATGCTTTCTGCTTGTTGTTTTAAAAGTTCTACTCGCACACCATGGACAGCCACGCGATCAAACACCCTATTCACCGTGCAGAATAAGCCGACCACATCAACATTGGGATCTTCTTTTAAAACATGAAGTGCCCACGCACTATCTTTACCACTGCTCCAAGAGAGAAGAGTTTTTCTGCTCATTTTTAATACACTTGTTTACTTTTTACAGACCAAGAATAGGTGAAATGGTCATTATTTCCCAGATAAAATTGAAAGTAAAACACCATGTTTTGATACTTTTGTAGCTTGTTCACCCTGAGGAGATCTGGCCTTTTCAGACGCCGCCTAGCAGGGTATGCTTTAGCGTCTCAAAAGCTAGATTTAGAATCGCATGAATCGATGGACAAAAGACTTTTAGAATTGAAAATAAATCGATGGAGAGCATTTAACTGCCGTTTTTAGGATCATTGCCCTTTTAGAAGAAGTTTCCGCCGCAACGCTCGCCTCCCAAACTATCT
>CALBHK010000067.1 GCA_937894565.1 uncultured Chlamydiae bacterium | reverse complement strand
ACCGAAAAAATGTCGGGTTGCGTATTTTAGATTTAGGGGTAGATACACAAACACCTACGGGACAGCTTATGCTGACGATACTCGGTGGTATTGCTCAGTTTGAACGTGAAATCATGCTGGAAAGGCAACGTGAAGGGGTTAACAAGGCTAAATCAGAAGGAAAATACACAGGTCGAAAACCGCTCGATGCCAAGCGTCAGGCGTTAATTCTTGAGTTAGATAAGCAGGGTTTGACGAGGTCAAAGATAGCTCTTTCTGTGGGCGTGGGTCAGGCAACGGTTTATCGAGTGTTGGCGAGTAATAAAAAATCGTAACTTACTGGTTTTATTATTCTTTTAAATTTGATGCTGTGAGTGACTAGCACAGATGTCGCTTTTAGCAGCTATGTGGTAATTACCCCTATAACAGCTATATAGAGTTTTTATTTTGTGTGACGTAATTTAAGGTGGGGTGGGGTACTTTTATTTTTGGTCACTAATTTATTGTGATAATCAACAATAATAACCAACATACATATGCTTAATCTAAGGGTATTTTACTGACTGGTATAATTTTATGATGAGAGGGGGTTGCCTGAGGCTACGGTTTCTGTTTTGCCTTTTGGCGTAAGACGTACAAATATAAGCTTTCTACTTTTTCACGTGCCCATGGTGTGGTACGCAAGAATCGTAATGACGATTTAACACTTGTGTCTATGCAAAAACATGTAATTTCAATTTTGTGACTTAAGCCTTAAAAGCCATCATCGTAATCCAATAATTCATCCAAAATGCCAGCTATTTTGCTGTGGAGTGGCTCATTGGATCAATCGTATTTGGCAAAGGAAGCAATTATGACCTAGGTCAGGTAGGAAAAACTCGCTTTGAGTATTTGTGATAATCATAAAGGGAAAGCCTGAGTGATTGGTTGCTTACCCTGTACATTACTTTGAGAGAATTGAAAATTCGTTAGATTATTTCACGAAAAGTCATATTTAATCTTCCATGTTTAATTTTTGTCTGCTTAGGTACGCTATGTTGCCAAAAATGTTGTATTTCACCCTGCATAATTAAAAGGTCACCATGACCTAAATTAATTTCAATTTTATCAGCATGGTCATCATTACGTCTGAGTAAAAAGCGACGAGCTTCTCCGAAGTTTAATGAGGCGATAGTGGGGTTTTTACCTAACTCAGGTTCAGCATCTGTATGCCATGAAATATGATCTTGTCCACTTCGATACCAATTCAGTAAAACACTATTAAAAGGAGTATCGTTGATTGTAGAAAGTTGCTCTCTCATCCAAAGCAATGCCGCATTCCAAGGATGAGGGTGAAGTAAGATCCCTGAATATTTGTAGCTTGAACCGTACCGGGTTTGTCGGAGACTTTTTTATTTAAGTTAAGCCACCTGACCTAACGGGTTAATCTTATCATAGTACATTGCTTCAAACTCAAAAGGCGATACATAACCCAGTGCACTGTGTACACGCTTTTTATTGAACCAATCTACCCAGTTTAGTGTCGCAAGTTGTACATCTGCTAAACCTTGCCAATCTGCTTTTAAATATTCAATCACCTCTGTTTTGTATAAGCCATTCACCGTTTCAGCCAAAGCATTATCGTATGAATCACCAGTCGTACCGACTGATGCTCGTAAATTTGCTGCTTCTAAACGATTGGTATAGCGAATGGAAAGATATTGAACACCTCTATCGGAATGATGAATCACATTCTTTGGCATGCCTCGATCGTGCAATGCTTGCTCAAGTGCATCGAGCACCATATCTGTATTCATCCGTGTAGATACTTTCCATCCAACAATTGCTCGTGAGAACACATCAATAATAAAGGCGGTATAGACCCAGCCTGAATGAGTTTGAATATAGGGGTGAGTAGACCAAGGGAATTTCACCCTTAGCCCCTCGCAGAACCGGACATGAACCTCTCAGCTCATCCGGCTCCCATTATCCAACCGATGGTAAACATCCCATTTTCCAGTGCACAAAGGCATTTGGAAAATCACGCGCAAGTCGCCCTAAGGCATATCTAGCCCGTCTTTTATGACGGGCCAAGTTTTTATACTTACGCCTCATCCAGCGTATAAGATAAGCATTCATATGTTGCCAGATCGCTGACATTGCTGAACCATGGAATCGACCATAGTATTGCTGCCAACCTTGAAGAATTGGATTGAATATTGCAGATAAATCACTTAATTCGCGATTACACATCAGATGTAGATGCCATTTCCGAATAGTCTGTCGCATTGCTTTAAGTGCATCACGACTGACTGCAGGAGAGAAATTTACATAAACTCTTTTATACTTGTCCACAGCCTTACGGGGCCTAAACGTGTACCCGAGAAAAGTAAATTGAACATCGGGATATGCTTTACGACGATTAATATCTTGGCAATAAACAATCTTTGTCTTGTCTGGATGCAATTCGAGACCACATTCACGAAATCGTGCATCGATCTTTTGTAAAACAAGTTTGGCTTGAGATAAACTCCGACAATGAATTACGCCATCATCTGCATAACGGCAGAACCGTACACTTTGAAGATGTTTCGTAATCCACATATCAAAAGCATAATGCATAAATAAATTCGCCAATAAAGGACTCACAACACCACCTTGTGGTGTGCCGCGATTCCTTTCTAAAAGATGGCCATTTATGTGTTGCATTGGTGCTTTTAACCAACGTTGCACATATAAAAGAATCCATGGAATTTCACAGTGTTTCTTGAGTGCACGCATGAGTAAATCATGGTCGATGTTATCAAAGAGACCTTTGATATCAAATTCCACAACCCAGTCATAATCCCAACTTCGTCTCCTCACTATCGCAATTGCATCATGGGCAGAACGCCCCGGACGATATCCATATGAGTTTGGATGAAATAATGGATCAATTTTCGGCTCTAATAAGAGCTTAACTGCTGTTTGCGCGACTCGATCTGCAACTGTTGGAATACCTAGTATACGCACGCCACCTGACTTCTTTGGAATCGGAACAGCCTTAACTTGCGGTGGAAAATAACTGCCAGAACAAAGTCGATTCCATAGTTTGTATAGGTTGTTCTTTAAATGCTTTTCGAATTGCTCAATAGATTCATGATCAACGCCTGGAGCGCCACCATTCTCTTTGACTTTTTTAAATGCCTCCCAGATTAACGCTTTAGGAATGTTAAATGGTTTGGTCATAAAGTTTTGCTCCTCCTGCTTGCACAGTTGACAAATCCGTAGACCTGGATAATGCAACCCCTTCGCTCCATTACCATTACAGTAACTTCAACACTACTACGAGTTGCTCCGCCCCTTGGTGACGCATTGCTATTATCAGCCTTGCCTTTTGAGCTTGTGCCTTTCGCTTGACATCGCCACCGAAGGTTCCCGCAGTTCAACGTAAGAGCCTGAATTAGGATCGCGCTGCCTCTACGCCGGACACCGAATGGCCCGTAAGCAGGTAACGGCCAAACTAATCGCGGGGTAACTTCCATCCCCGGTTTTGATGTCATTTGAGTACTTTCGACACTTGAACGGCAGTTCACTGTTGTTCGCCTTCCTAATTCTTACCTGACATCTCTACGATGCCTTTTCCATAACGCTCACGACCGGGACTTTTGATCCAAGCCGCTTATGGTGGTTTGCTACCTGCTCCTGCAAGCCGATAGCGAGGGGCCATACCCTCATCTCTTACGCCGCTTGCTGCGGCACACTAAAGTCAGCAACCCACAAGTGATTAGGCTGATCAGCTCTAAAATTACGTTTCACTAAATCATCTGCCCGTTTTTGGTCATCTCGGCTACGGGTGGTTTGTTTGTTCTTACCACGCCAAACACCTTGTATACCTAGCTTTTGCATTAATCGAGCAACAGTACAGCGCGCAATAATATAGCCTTCACGTTTCAGTTTTTGCCAGACTTTACGTACACCATATCGACCTGAACTTTCCTTCCAAATTCGTTTAATTTGTTCAGCATGATGCTCATCATGTAGATCTCGTTTCGCTCGATGTTCTGGATTGTCAGCGAGATCTAAAGTCCGGTAATAGGTTGAAGCTGCAATCGGTAAAATTCTACAAATCGCTTCAACACCATATCGATCTTTATTGTTATGGATAAAATCCACCATTATTTGTGTGGGCGGTCGAGCTCCGCCTGGGCGAAAAAAGCGGCTGCTTTACGTAGAATTTCATTGGCACGCTTTAATTCTTTAATTTCACGTTCCATTTGCCTCATTTTTTCTTGATCAGATATCTGTTGTACTTTAATAGGATTTTGCTGATCTAAATGCTTTTGATGCCAGGCACGAAGTGTTTCAGGAGTACAACCAATCTTAGGCGCAATTGCTGTGATTGCAGCCCAAGTAGAAGGATAATCTTTTTCAGATTCAATCAATAATTGAACCGCTCTTTCTCTGATTTCAGGGGTATATTTTAATTTTGTCATCGGGATAGTCTCTCAGAATATTGACTCTCCGACAAACCCGGTACGGTTCAGTCTGGAATTACATGAATGATTTGTGTTTCAAACGTCTACATCGGAAAAAACAATTCATTTCTGTGTACTATATGGCGAAATATACGGAAGGCACGTTGAAAGAATGTGGGTTACATAGTCAATCCAACTATACAGATGAGGATTATGACATAAAACAATACTGTAAGGTCATTGCAGATGCGGATCAGCAAGCCCATGCAGTGATTCCATCTAGGTAAAATACGAAGTCATTGAAAGATAAATTTACAGAATTACGCCGACCCCACACCCAGGTTGTAACTTAAATTTGAATAGAATAGATCTAATTTTAAATTTGGGGCTTATACGAACAGAAATAAGAGGTAGCTATACATAGAAATATGTATAGCATTTAAAGTTTAATTAAAATTATGCAAGTTGACACATATTTTTTTCTAATTTATTGTATGGTGTCTATGTATTTTTGTATACTTTTTAGCTATTAAAATCTAACAATCAGGGTGTAAGCATGCCAAGTATTAAAATTGTTGCAAAAGAAGGACACGAGGTTTTATCTCAGACGACAGATAAGAATAGTGTTGCACTCACCGAAGCCTCGGTGGTGACATTAGGGGTTGCAAAAGCAGATATTTCAGAGATTCAGCGCAATGGAGCGGATGTTGTCATTCGTTTAAAAAGCGGTGAAGTTATTGTGATTCAAAATTTCTATAGCACCACGACAGCAACCGATAACAGTCTGGTATTAGAAGATGGCAATCAGTTGCTTTGGGTGAAGTTAACGGATGAAACAGGCGCATTTCTTGCTGAAGTGGTGTATGAGCCATTAACGACAATTGAGCCATTATTATATTCAGAGGGCGTGCCTCTTTGGGCGTGGGCTGCAGGGGCAGTTAATGTGGGAGGTTTGGCAGCAGGCTTAAGTGGCGGCGGTAGTGATGGTGGAAATGGTGGGGGCGACCAAGGACCGTCAGCAGCATATAAAGCAGCGACAGCAGCAGTGGTTGCGGCAGAACAAGCGTATCAAGATGCCAAAGATGCCTTAACCACAGCGAACACAGACGGTTTAATCAACCCAGCCGAAAAAG
>CALBHK010000066.1 GCA_937894565.1 uncultured Chlamydiae bacterium | reverse complement strand
AATTTCTCATTTACCAACTTATGTAGAATTGCCTTCACAATATTCAGCTCAGGGATATAATCATATTCAGTTGCTGAAGACAGTTTCTTGTTAATGCTATTTATGTAGAAATCAAATATTCTTGCAATTCCGTCTAAGCCATCCGGCACGCTAGTCAAACCTTCTGATCGCAGACCTTGACAAAAGAGTTTTAAGAATAGCGGATTCCTAAACTCTATATGAAAATTTGGTATTCTCGGGAGCTCGATGCCATAATACTGGAAAAATATCTTCATTGCGTTAAATTCGAACTCTGCAAACCCAAAATGAGTTGCGCGAACCATTCTGGAATATTCAACTCCTAAGGCATTTGTGAAGAGCTCCAAATATGATGTTCTCACAGAAAGCGCAAGACCGATCCACTTGTAAGCAGCGAGACCAGCAATGAAACCCGATAGAAAATTAGTCCATAACTTCTTTCCGGAACCCTCGTTCAGGGCATCGATGAATAGGATAATTCGATTATTATTACTGATTGCCCGACATGTTAGAGATTCCATGAATTCATCAAAAGTACAGTTCAAATCCAATTGTTGTAGGATCTGGATTTGTGGCGTCGCATTAACTGTGAAATGCTGTCCCAAAAGCAAGAGCGAGTCCGGCTTGGCATCACCAATGCAATTAATCGCATCCCCGAATAAATGTGATTTCCCACTCCCTGCTTCTCCGTCCAGCAGAAGATACGGGACGTTAAACAATTTTGCAGGAACTCCTTCTAGTTTTGATTCTAAATCCTGGAATTCTGAAATAAGCTCAAGGTATTCGCTCCTCGAAATTATTGGTTCTCTGGTTGCTCCCTGGATTTTATCCTCCCGAGATTCCTTAACACTGTCGTAGAACTTGTCAATTTCGGATTTAAGTTCAATTATTCTCTTTAAAATCTCTTCAAAATCGTAAGACTCGTGGTTGGCTTCAAGAAGTTCATGATTCTTAAGCTCGATGAAATCCGTAAACGCACGCAGTTTCGCACTGATCCTCCCCCCGTTTAGTAGAGGCGGTTAAGCTGCCTGCTGTAATTTCAGCCAGCCTTTCGGTGACTCATAATTCAGTGCCGAATGCCGGCGTACAGAATTATAGAATCCTTCGATGTAATTGAAAATTCTTGCGCGTGCTCGCGCCTCGTTATCGTATCTGTTTCGATATACCTCCTCAACTTTTAGTGAATGAAAAAATGATTCTGCGCATGCATTGTCATAGCAATTCCCTCTACGGCTCATACTCTGCACGATGCCGAATCGCTTGAGCCAGCGCCGAAACATATGACTCGCGTATTGCGAACCTTGATCAGAATGAAATATCAGACCAGGCTCTGGCTTGCGTTTGCCAATCGCGTGCAGAAGCGTCGCGACAACGAAACGTGCGTCCATCCGCTTCGCCAGTTTCCAGCCAACAACTTCGCGATTTGCCAGATCAAGAATCACGCACAGATACAGCCAGCTGTTGCCAACGCGGATGTATGTAATGTCAGAGGCCCAAATCTTGTTGATTTCTTTCACCGTAAAATTCTGGTTCAGCAGATTCGGCGCCACAGGCAGTTCATGGTCTGAATCAGTCGTTTGAACCCTGAAAACAGGCTTCAAAACAGCACTCCAGCCGTTTAGGCGCATCAGTAATTCAACATATCTGCGACTGATATTGTGGCCTCGCGCGCGTAATTCCAGGGTGATCCGCGGGCTGCCATAAATGCCTTTGAACTCATCAAAGACAGCTTTCACTAGCTTCGCAGCTGTCTCGCGACGGCTAGTCCGCGTGCGTCGGACAGTCAGCCACTTGTAGAACCCGCTCACGGAAACCTTCATAAATTCCGCCATCTTTGCCACAGGATATTGAGCGCGCATTTCAGAGATAATCTGAAACTTCATCGCTGTGTTCTCGCAAAAATGGCGATTGATTTTTTTAAGATGTCACGCTCCATCGTGACTTCGTACAGCTGGCGTTTCAGCTGTTCGACCTCGGTTAGCATTTCAGTCTTGGGCTTTCGGCCGAATTTGATCAGCCATTTGCCGATTGTTGATTCGGGAATGTCGATGGCGTCGCTGAACTCTTTCAGTGATTTGCTCGATGCTTCAAACGCTGCGACCGTGTCTTTTTTCACGTCCAGCGGATAACGTTTTCTGGGCATAATGAACTCCTTGTTTTCTCATTATACCGTCTCCACTTTTCGGGGGGAGGATCACACCGACTCATTTAGTGACGGGGGTAAGTATTTAAACCCAGACAATGCAATTTCCAAAGGAATCGAACTTTTACAGGAAGGGGCTGATTGGTTGGATATCTCAGGCCAATCGTCAAACATCGAAGCAAAACTTGTCACCGAAGAAGAAGAGTGGAACAGGGTGGAACCAGTCATCCGTTACGTTGTCCCTAAAGGGATTCGCATCAGTTTGGATAGCTTTC
>CALBHK010000065.1 GCA_937894565.1 uncultured Chlamydiae bacterium | reverse complement strand
TGGTTTTGAAGAGGCTGCTTAAAAAAACTATTTACCACCACAAAAAGTTACACCCATGCTTATAACAAACTTGTGGATAAATAGATAAATGCTTTAAACTTTCTGCTTAGCTTCATTTAAAGAGATGTTATGAGTTCAAATTCCCATCACTCTATTTTGAAGAGAGCGACCATACAGACCCCAATAGGTCCTCTGGTGGCTATTGGAGATGATGAAGTTTTGTATTTTTTGGGATTTGCCGATTATTCACGCTTAGAGCGTCAAATAGAAAGGCTTAAAAAACGTACAAAATCTATTATTATTAACGAAAGTTGCCCTCCTATAGTTTCCATAGAAGTAGAATTAAAAGCCTATTTTGCCGGAGAGCTTAAAGAATTTAAAACCCCCATTCATTTTTTTGGCACTCCTTTTCAAAAGCAGGTTTGGAAGGATTTGATCCAAATTTCCTATGGAGAGACGCGCAGTTATGCAGAGCAAGCTATAAAGGCGGGCAAGCCTACAGCGTATCGGGCAGTGGCCAATGCCAATGGCGCTAACCAATTGGCAATTATTGTGCCATGCCATCGTGTGATTGCTCATGATGGAACTTTGGGTGGCTATGGAGGGGGTTTGGATAGAAAAAGATATTTATTAGAAGTAGAGTCAGGCCTGTAGAGCTTTTTTTAAAAAGAACAATTTGGATCCATCTACGTGGCCGCAACGTTCAAAGTCGCATACATATCCTAATTTTTCGTAAAATTTTCTTGCATTCTGAAAGCTCAATGTATTAAGAGTTGCAAATGTGCAGCCCATTTCACGGCCATATTGGTGTGCACGTTCTATCAGATCGCGGGCTAGACCCTGCTTGCGATAATCAGGGTCTACCCATAGCTGGTCTATATAGATAGCGCCGTAGAGAAGCGTGCCGTTGCAACCTGCAATGATACTCTCTTTATTTCGAATAAAAAATCCATAAGAAGAGGCTCCTTTTTTATCGGGGGTTTCTTCGTTAATTTTTTGTGTTAAAAAATTGATCTCTTGTTCATTTGGAGAGGGGGTAAATTCAATGTTCATTTAAAATTCTTTAAAGCCTCAAAATCACCATTTGTAATGGAGGTTAAATGATCTGTGATTTTTTCAACAGGCCAGTTCCACCAGGATAATTGGAGTAAAAACTCTATTTTTTCATCGTCAAAACGTTTGCGAATTAATTTTGCCGGATTACCGCCTACAATTGCATAAGGTTCGACATCTTTGGTTACCAAGGCATTTGTGCCGATAATCGCCCCATCACCAATTTTAACTCCTTGCATCAAAGTGGCCCCATTGCCAATCCAGACATCATTGCCAATTATGGTATCACCTTTGCTTTTTACATCCATGGAGGCATCTTTCCATGATTTTCCAAATACTTTAAAAGGATAGGTTGAAATGCCATTCATCGCATGGTTTGATCCATTCATGAGAAAGCGTACGCCTGTAGCAATCTGGCAAAACTTTCCGATGAAGCGCAACTCAAAATTGCGCTCAGGTTGATTCGCCTGGCATTACCTGTGTGGCAAAATCATATCTCGGCGCACCCTGCCGATGTCGAAAAAATCAATGCGCTCATTGCAGCAGAAAATACAGTTTCGGGGAAAATCCGCCCTATTGACGCCGACCTGCCGGATCG
>CALBHK010000064.1 GCA_937894565.1 uncultured Chlamydiae bacterium | reverse complement strand
GGTTTAATAAAACAAATAGATTTGTACCGAGTGGAAGTAGCATTAAATAATATGAAAGAAGAGTTGGAGAAATCAGAGAAAAACTTATCACTAAGTAAATCTGTGCTTGCCTTTCAGATGAATATAGATAATCCTGAAAACATCATATTGACCGATTCGCTAAATGAATTCTCATTTACGGAAACAACAATTTCTAGTACCCAAATGAACTATAATAGTAGGATTGAATATTCAATTTTGTTGACGCAACAAAAAATTGGATTAGAGAAAACTAAAATAGCTAAGAGCGCATTTTATCCACGATTGTCGGCTTTTGCAACAAGTGGTTTCAATCCTTCCGCCACAAACGCTTCTGATATATTTCAAAGTTCTCGATATTATAATTATACTTTTGTTGGAGCAAAATTGCAAATTCCAATATTTAGTGGGTTTGATAAACGATTTAAATTGAAAAATGAATTACTTGAAGAGGAAAAACTCAAGAATAATATTCAAAGAACAGAAAAAATAATTGGCCTTGAGGTTCAGCAAGCCCAAATAAACTACTCAAAAGCAATTGAATCTTTGAAAATACAAAAGAGAAACCTGAACTTGGCTCAGGAAAATCTTAAGAGTATTAAAATTGAAAATGAAAAGAATTTAACTTTAAAAATAAGAAAAATAAAAAAAAATCATTTTTTTTTCTTTTTTCCTCTTGTCGAAAAAACGGACGAAATGTATAGTCTTGTACATCAACGACAGCTAAGAGAGTCGTGAAAGAGAATGAAGTCAGCGAGCTTCATAGATAAAGGTCTTTGACAGTACAAAAGAGGTAATGTGTATAAGCAAAGTTTGTGCGGATAGTTCGAAAGAACTAACCGTTTTAAAACAGCGTAATAAACGCTATATTTTATTTTTCAACTTTTCAAAGTTTTTTTCTTTGAGAATTTGATCCTGGTTCAGATTGAATGCTGACGGCGTGGATGAGGCATGCAAGTCGTACGAAAAAAGACTTCGGTCTTTTTTAGTGGCGAAAGGGTTAGTAATACATGGGTAATCTGCCCCTTACTCAGGGATAACGGCTGGAAACGGCCGCTAATACCTAATGTGGTAGGGCAAGGCATCTTGCTACTATTAAAGCGGGGGATCTTCGGACCTCGCGGTAAGGGAAGAGCCCATGGGATATCAGCTAGTTGGTAGGGTAATGGCCTACCAAGGCTAAGACGTCTAGGCGGATTGAGAGATTGACCGCCAACACTGGGACTGAGATACTGCCCAGACTCCTACGGGAGGCTGCAGTCGAGAATCATTCGCAATGGGCGAAAGCCTGACGATGCGACGCCGTGTGAGCGATGAAGGCCTTAGGGTTGTAAAGCTCTTTCGCCTGGGAACAAGAGATAGTGGCTAACATCCATTAAATTTGAGGGTACCAGGTAAAGAAGCACCGGCTAACTCCGTGCCAGCAGCTGCGGTAATACGGAGGGTGCAAGCATTAATCGGATTTATTGGGCGTAAAGGGCGCGTAGGCGGGTATGAAAGTCAGATGTGAAATCCCAGAGCTCAACTCTGGAACTGCATCCGAAACTCCATATCTTGAGGGTAGACGGAGAAAGCGGAATTCTACAAGTAGCGGTGAAATGCGTAGATATGTAGAGGAACACCGGTGGCGAAGGCGGCTTTCTAGTTTACACCTGACGCTGAGGCGCGAAAGCAAGGGGAGCAAACAGGATTAGATACCCTGGTAGTCCTTGCCGTAAACGATGTATACTTGGTGTAGTTGGACTCAACCCCGACTGTGCCGAAGCTAACGTGTTAAGTATACCGCCTGGGGAGTACGCTCGCAAGGGTGAAACTCAAAAGAATTGACGGGGACCCGCACAAGCAGTGGAGCATGTGGTTTAATTCGATGCAACGCGAAGAACCTTACCTAGGTTTGACATGTAGTAGACCGCTTCAGAAATGAAGCTTTTCTTCGGAACTGCTACACAGGTGCTGCATGGCTGTCGTCAGCTCGTGCCGTGAGGTGTTGGGTTAAGTCCCGCAACGAGCGCAACCCTTATCATTAGTTGCCAGCATTTCGGATGGGAACTCTAATGAGACTGCCCGGGTTAACCGGGAGGAAGGTGAGGATGACGTCAAGTCCGCATGGCCCTTACATCTAGGGCTACACACGTGCTACAATGGCCGGTACAGAAGGTGGCAATACCGCGAGGTGGAGCAAATCCCAAAAGCCGGTCTCAGTTCGGATTGTAGTCTGCAACTCGACTACATGAAGCTGGAATTGCTAGTAATGGCGCGTCAGCAACAGCGCCGTGAATACGTTCCCGGGTCTTGTACACACCGCCCGTCACATCACGGGAGTTGGTTTCACCCGAAGCCGCCGACCCAACCCGCAAGGGAGGGAAGCGTCGAAGGTGAGGCTGATGACTAGGATGAAGTCGTAACAAGGTAGCCCTACCGGAAGGTGGGGCTGGATCACCTCCTTTTTAAGGACAGTTTCTGCTTAGCAGAAGCTATGGTTGGGACAAACTTTGCTTACCACGTTGCCTCTTTTGTACTGTCAAATATAATGCAAATAAATTGCATTCAAAAAGATTTCTTAACAGAATAGAAAAAAGTCAAGTACGTCAAATTTTAAAAAAGTCAAAAAATTTGAGACGAATTTTAAAAGAAATTCGTTTTAGATAAATTAGTTCATTTATAAAAATTGGCGCTTGAGAATACAAGACGGCGATTGTGTATAACAAAATTGTTTATGATTAAGCTTTTAAGGGCTGCCGGTGAATGCCTTGGCATTAACAGGCGAAGAAGGACGTGAATACCTGCGATAAGCTTCGGTGAGCTGGACAAAAAGCTTTGACCCGAAGATTTCCGAATGGGGGAACCCAATGAGTTTAAATGACTCATTATCGTACTTTGAATACATAGAAGTACGAAGCGATACCTGCCGAACTGAGACATCTTAGTAAGCAGAGGAAAAGAAATCTATAAGAGATTCCCATAGTAGCGGCGAGCGAAGTGGGAAGAGCCCAAACCGATCACTCTGTGATCGGGGTTGTAGGACCAACAATAAAAGACTAACGGATCTTAGCAAAATCAACTGGAAAGTTGAGCAATAAAGGGTGATAGCCCCGTATGCGAAAAGTGAAGTTACTTAGTTGGCACCTGAGTAGGGCCGGACACGTGAAACCCGGTCTGAATCTGGGGGGACCACCCTCCAAGGCTAAATACTCGTTAATGACCGATAGTGAACAAGTACCGTAAGGGAAAGGTGAAAAGAACCCTTGTTAAGGGAGTGAAATAGAATCTGAAACCAGCAGCCTACAAGCGGTCGAAGGCCTATACTCTTCGGAGGATGGCTGACGGCGTGCCTTTTGCATGATGAGCCAGCGAGTTGCGTTAAATGGCAAGGTTAAGGGACGAGCGTTCCGCAGCCGAAGCGAAAGCGAGTGTTAAACGCGCGTATAGTCATTTGACGCAGACACGAAACCAAGTGATCTATCCATGGCCAGGTTGAAGCAAGAGTAAAATCTTGTGGAGGACCGAACTAGTGTATGTTGAAAAATACTTGGATGAGCTGTGGATAGGGGTGAAAGGCCAATCAAACTTGGAAATATCTTGTTCTCTCCGAAATAACTTTAGGGTTAGCCTCAGTTTTTAAGTATACAGGGGTAGAGCACTGAATCCACAAGGGGGTCTACCGACCTACCGAAGGGAATCAAACTCCGAATACTGTATGCGAGACTGGGAGTTAGACAGTGGGGGATAAGCTTCATTGTCGAGAGGGGAACAGCCCAGACCGTCGATTAAGGCCCCAAATTCTATGCTAAGTGAGTAAGGTAGTGAAGTTTCAAAGACAGTTGGGATGTTGGCTTAGAGGCAGCCATCATTTAAAGAGTGCGTAATAGCTCACCAATCGAGAGACTTTGCGCCGATAATAATCGGGGCTAAGCATAGAGCCGAAATCACGGATGTATATCGAATAGATATACGTGGTAGGAGAGCGTAGTTAGTGCGCTGAAGGTATACCGTAAGGAGTGCTGGAGCGCTAACTAGTGATTATGCATGGCATGAGTAAACGATAAAAGGGGTGAAAATCCCCTTCGCCGAAAACCCAAGGTTTCCAGGGTAAAGCTCGTCTTCCCTGGGTTAGCCGGCCCCTAAGCCGAGGCTGAAAAGCGTAGGTGATGGAAAACAGGTTAAATATTCCTGTGCCGCCTAAGGTGAATCCACGATGGATTGACGGAGTACGTTAAGCGTGCGGACAATTGGAAAAGTCCGTGGGGATATGAGGAAGTCTGATAGGTAAATCCGTCAGAGGAATTCCAGGTATCCACTAAGGGAAAGCTTCTGCTGAACCGATAACGTAGCGCAACACTTCCAAGAAATAAATTCTAGTGGCCGATGGCGACCGTACCAAAACCGACACAGGTGGGTGGGAAGAGTATTCTCAGGCGCGCGAGAGAACTCTCGTTAAGGAACTCGGCAAATTATTCCTGTAACTTCGGGAGAAGGGAAGCCTTTTATCGTGATAGGACTTGCTCCTTGAGCGATGAGAGGTCGCAGAGAAATGGCCCAGGCGACTGTTTAACAAAAACACAGCACTATGCAAAGACGACTTAAGTCGAAGTATATGGTGTGATGCCTGCCCAATGCCAAAAGGTCAAAGGGAGATGTTAGCTTCGGCGAAGCATTGAACTCAAGCCCTGGTGAATGGCGGCCGTAACTATAACGGTCCTAAGGTAGCGAAATTCCTTGTCGGGTAAATTCCGACCTGCACGAATGGTATAACGATCTGGGCACTGTCTCAACGAGAGACTCGGTGAAATTGTAGTAGCGGTGAAGATGCCGTTTACCCGCAACAAGACGGAAAGACCCCGTGAACCTTTACTGTACTCTGATATTGGGTCTTGGTAGATTATGTGTAGGATAACCGGGAGACTATGACAACAGCTCGTTAGGGCTGTTCGAGTCAACCTTGAAATACCGGTCTTAATCTATTGAGATTCTAACACTTCGCCCATGAATCTGGGGGGTGGACATTGTCAGACGGGCAGTTTTACTGGGGCGGTATCCTCCTAAAAAGTAACGGAGGAGTCCAAAGCTTGCCTCATCATGGTTGGCAATCATGAGAAGAGCGTAAAGGTATAAGGCAAGTTAACTGCGAGACAGACATGTCGAGCAGTAACGAAAGTTGGGCTTAGTGATCCGGCGGTAGAATGTGGAATCGCCGTCGCTCAACGGATAAAAGGTACTCCGGGGATAACAGGCTTATCGCCACCAAGAGTTCATATCGACGTGGCGGTTTGGCACCTCGATGTCGGCTCATCGCATCCTGGGGCTGAAGAAGGTCCCAAGGGTTTGGCTGTTCGCCAATTAAAGCGGTACGCGAGCTGGGTTCAGAACGTCGTGAGACAGTTTGGTCCCTATCTGTTGTGGGCGTAGGATACTTGAGAGGAGTTGCTTCTAGTACGAGAGGACCGAAGTGAACAAACCAATGGTGTATCGGTTGTCCTGCCAAGGGCATAGCCGAGTAGCTACGTTTGGAAAGGATAAGCGTTGAAAGCATCTAAACGCCAAGCCTCCCTTAAGATAAGGTATCCCAATAGACCCCATGTAGACTACGTGGTTGATAGGTCAGGAGTGTAAGGATGGTAACATCTTAAGCGGACTGATACTAATGGTCGATCGGCTTAATCTTTTTATTATTGTTGTACACATAGTCGTCTTGTGTCTCAAGCGTCGATTTTTCTAAATGAGCAGACTTAGTTCTGACGAGAAGACTTTTTTCCTGGTGGCATTAGAGGAGGGGCCATACCTGACCCCATTCCGAACTCAGAAGTCAAGCCCTCCATCGCCAATGGTACTACGCACAAGAGCGTGGGAGAGTAGGACGCCGCCAGGTTTTCATTTCCAAGCCACTCTAGATAAATCTAGAGTGGCTTTTTTTTTCCCAGAATCGATTAGGAGGAGGTCGTAAGACCTCCGTCCTCTCACACCACCGTACGTACGGGACCGTATGCGGCTCTGGTGCGCCCAGCATGGGCGCATCTTAGTTTATGAAAGATCAACTTTAGTCCTGATAGGAGGGAATATGTAGACGAAAGCAAGTGTGTCCGAAGAAACCGAACGAGGCTCCACAGCATTGGGATACAACGTGTCGTAAACGGCCAATGAGGAATCTGGAGACTCTCCGTAGAAATCACCGAAAGATAATAGGGATTTACGAAACAGCAGAGCAAAACAAGTTAGATGTGCGGAATATCGGATTTATTTTGGTAATCTTTTTAAAAAATCGGAACCCTTAGTAAAAAATAGATCAGTTCCTCTATATTCGTTTAAAGCCGAATTGACCTTTTCGGTTAAGTCATTTAGATTTAAATTTAGGTCAGCACCTTCATTGGGATCAAAAAAAATGTAGGTCTCCTCTCCTGTTTTTTTGATGAGCATGGAGTGTCCCTCTAGACCTGTAAGAGTTTTAGAAAAGACTTCGAATTTTAAGGTCTCATTAATTTTAATTTCTTTTAATTTTTTTTGAAATAACTTTTCATTAACACTTATGGTGTTATTTGCTTTTTTTACTAATTTCCATTGATCAAAACATGAAAAAATATTGTCAGGATAAACTTTAAAAAGAAAAGCTATAATTTTATGAAATAAGGAATAGACAAGAAGTAGATGGCTTGTTTTTATCTCTGTCATGTTTATTGCTTTTAATGTAATGCAATCGAAAGGATCGTGATTCTCATTTATATCCGTTAAAATGTTATTTTTTAATAAAAAATTGCAAATAAGTTCACAAAGACCCCCAAATTTTGTTACTATTCCAATTAGCTCGTGATCTTCTTTCTTTAAATTTTCTATGATGAAGTTTTGATCAAAGGGGATGTGGTTATCTGAATGATTATTTGAGCTATTATCGCTTAAGAGTGTTTTCATTTTTTTATATCTCCCTTTTTTTTGATTATAGAAAAATTATATGCAAATTGTATTTATTTATTGTTAAGATCATCTTTTTGATATTAACTTTAAGCGTTAAAGTTTTGTTCTTATTAATTTGAGTATACCGAAACACCGTGAAGATTTGGGAATTTGACAAGAAGGCTGCTCAAAATTTTCATCTTCACTCATGCCTTGCCTTAAGGCAATGGTCATTCGCTCCAGATAAAAAATTTTGAGCAGCCTCCTTTTCAAATTCCCACATTTTCAACCTCTTTCGATATATTTGTTTTTTTGCTAAGTTAACGGTATGCTAAAAAGAGTCTCTATCCTTGTTAAAGACAATCCATACAATACTTTAAGGGCTTTTTCCTCTGGTCTGCAAACAGCTTTTAAAAAAAAATGCATTCAAATGCAGTGGGTGGATGCGGGTATTGGGGGCCATCTCCCCACAGAAGCGCTTCAAGCTATTTATGCTTTTGCCCCTGATCTCACTCTCTCTTTTTCTGAAACAGATCCCCTGCCCGATGGGCGTTATCTATGGGATGTTGTACAAATTCCTCATCTGGCCGCTTTAGTGGACCCAGCAGTTTATTTCATGCATCAGATTAATAGCCGGTATCTCTTTCACTCTTGTATTGATCAAGAAGATGTCTGTTTTTTTAATGACCTAGGTTTTTATCGGTCCTTTTTTTTGCCTCACGCGGTAGATCCAACAGAAATTTCTAAAGAAAAAGTGGATAAAACTATAGAAATTCTCTTTATGGGCACTTGTTATGATTATAGAGTGATTGAACAAGGATGGAAAAAGAGATTGAATGCTCTGTCCATTAAAGTTTTACAAGCCGCTATTGAGCTTTTTTTTACCACTCCCTTTTTGCGTTTTACTAGTGCTATTGATCAAATCTTAAAAGAGTGGAAAGTGGATGAAGGATCGATTAATCGTTTCGAGCTCATGAAAGAGCTGGATTTCTATGTGCGCAGCTATGATCGCATCGCTCTTTTACAGGAAATCTCTTTGCACCATCCGCTTACTATTGTGGGAGGGGGCCCCTCTTTTTCAAAGATTGGGGGAAACTGGCAGGATCATTTTTCTAAAACTCATCAAGTCTCAATTTACCCTGAAATTCCCTACAAAGATGCAACAAATTGGATCAAGCGCGCTAAAATTTTACTTAACAGCTCTCCCTGTTACTATCAAGGATCCCATGAAAGGATTTTAATGGGACTATCGTGTGGATGCTCTGTGCTGACAAGCTGCTCTAAATATGTAGAAGAATCTTTTGGTTTACAAGCAGGAGTAGACTATTACACACCAGGAAAATGGAAAGAGAGCTTGGATAAGATTAATTATTTTCTACAAGATTCTAACTATGAAATTTTAAGTAAAAAAGGGGCTTTATTAGTAGAAAATGCACACACTTGGAAACACCGCGTTGAGACTCTTTTAACTCATTTTCCAGATTTATACAGTTCGATATTTTTATAGGTTATCTTGTTAAAACTTCTATATGGTGTTTACAATACCATTCAATGGCTTTATAGGAGATGTTATTGTTGATGGTGATTTTATGAAGCTTCTTGATATATTCTCCTGGAAGTCTGGCTATCTCATCATCGACTCTTTCCATTGTAAAAAGAGTGACATTTTGGATGTGGGCCATCAATCTTACTGATTGAAATAAATGCCCTGCATTCAGATAAAATTGTTTAGGAAAGTCTAACGTTTCAATTTTCTGAAAGCATTTAGCAAATTTTGAAAACGTGGAATTGTTAAAAAAGCTTTTTTGGTTAGTTTGAAAGTTTTTTAAACCGCTATATTGGATTTGTTCATAATCATCTACGTTTAAAATTGCCAAGGGGCAATAGTTGAGAATAAGTGTTTCTAGATGGATGTTATTTTTTATTATTTCAGAAAGCGTCTGACTATTCAGTGTTTCACTGTATTCCACTTTTAATTCTTTTAATTCCCTTAAGTTTTTTAGACTTTCCATTGCTTTTATTGAGATTTCCACACCCTCCCCAAGTTGAAGGCTAGATATATTTTTAGCCCCCGATAAAAGAATAGAGAGGGAATCATCATCGATCTCAATCCCCGTTAAGTTGATAGATTTAAGGTTTGGACGAGGAGCTTTAAGAGCTTTAAGAGAGAGGGGATCCAGAGTGTTGATTTTTTTTTGTCTTCCTACCAAAATAAGTGTTTTTAAATTGGAATTTTGTTCAAGTAAATGAGTGCTTAGGGTATTTAAAGTAGCAGTGTTGAGGTTGCATAAAGTTAAAGCCTCTAAATGAATGAGATTAGAAAGATTGATTTTCTCTGTATCAATAGTTGAGATATTGGTAAGAGAAAGAGATTTTAAATTTTTAAATAAATTAAGAAGATTGACATCATTGCATGTGCAAAAAAAATCACGTTGAATAGCAAAAAGCTGCAATTTTTCTATCTTTTCATATAAATTTCCTAAATCATTTAAACGCGCAAGAGGATTAAGATAGGAAAGAAGGCTCAGAGAAGAAATAGAAGGTGTTAGCTGAAAAAAAGTTGAAGTATAGGATGGAGTGTGCCTCGCGATTTCTATAAGATTGAGTTTTTTTAGATCTTTAAAGACTAGATTTTTAGGAACTTCAATAATAGTCTGAATATTATCTATGTAACTCATGTTAATTTCTAACTTGTTGAGGTTTGGGAAATATTTATTTAGTTCCCATAGTGAGCTGCAATCTCTTTGTTCTAATCTAAAAGAATATTTTTGAATAAAACGATCGCGTAGGTAATAGTCGGTTTGGTCTCCCTTTTTTTTATGAAAAGCCTCACAAAGGTTAAATAGCTCGGATTGAGTTAAAAAGAGACCTAGGTGACTGATGAATACGTTCAATTTAGAGATTAGATCGCGTCTTTTTGTTTCTTTCCTTCTTTGAAAATAAAAATAAAAAGCGTAGTCCCTAATGACTTCCCAGATTTTTAGTTTACTGGATTGAAAAAAGTTCAGCCAATTAAACCGGGATTTACATGTTTCGCAAATTTTGATTAAATTAAGCAATTCATTTGAGCTAGGATTAGCCTCTATTAAGAGTTGTTTGATTAAACGTCGATGAGTTGGACTGGCTTGTGCATTTAGGAAACTTTTCAATTCGCTTTTGATCATTTTTAAACATAAAGAAACTTTTTCTTTATTTTCTTTTTTGTTTTTTTGTTTGTCAGTCCGGTGGTTAACATTTCAATTAGGTTTGATTTGAGTAGGCCTCTATATTGCAAAATATTGAAGAGTTAAAAAACATTCCACTTTTGCTGATTTTTTTCGACTTGAGTGTGTTTCGTTTTCTTTAAGGTTATGGGGTTTTGGGGGATTTCATGGGAAGAACATTAGTTTTGTTGTTTAGTCTTTTTCTAATTATGGGAGGTCTACTCTCCTGTAAAAATAGTCATGATC